>JABHIC010000274.1 GCA_018671205.1 Gammaproteobacteria bacterium | reverse complement strand
TGGCTAACCTCCATAAGTAGTGTCGTAACTGGTTATGGATTACACCTGAGCCTTGCTCTTTTTGAAAGGTGTATTTCGTGCCAGTTTTGACGTGGAGGTTATGCACTTATTATACGAATTCAGGTGAACAAAAAAACAACGCGCTCGTCTGTACTGTCCTATAGATAAGTGACGGGACGTCTGGTGACAAAATGCCGTTTTGAACAGAGGAAGCGGGATAAGAAAACACCCACTTTTTAACCAACATTTTGCCGATAGACCAACAGTACTCCAAGTTGCGGATGAGTACAATCCATATCAGACAGCCACTCAGCAGGATAGTGACAACCCACCTTCTGTTTTCTACATCGGTCGTCTCAGGCAGCCATCACCAAATCCAGCTCGGTCATCAAACGCTCAGTTAATTCAGTGGCCTGATCCATCCGACTCAGGTTGATCTCATTACATATTAAGCTGCCAAATTCTGTCAGCTGCGGAAACCCAAAGGAGGTGCCACTACCTTTGATGGTGTGCGCTACTCCCCTGACATCCTCCCATGCCCGATTCTCGTAAGCCGTCTCCAGCTCTGTTTTGAGCACTTTCACACGACTCATAAAAAATGCCCTCAGCTCATCATTAATTAGTTCATCAACATTAGAGGGCTGCTGGTTCGCCGCCTCATCTACTCGATCTCTCAGTCTGCGATGGCGGAGTCTACCTTTTATCTCCTCTCCTGTTATCGCGGTAACAGCGGCTCTTCTCTCTTGCACACGTTGGTCCAGTTTTCCTTCTCGCTCCAGGGAGGCTCGGTCTACATCATTCTTCAGGTACTGTTTGAGTACTTTTCTAAGCTCCTGACGGTCGATTGGTTTACTGAGGAAACCATCACACCCGGCCTCGCTAAATGAGTCTCTATGTTTCTCCATTACATTAGCGGTCAGAGCAACCACAGGGGTCGTAACCCTCCTCTCTCTTAGCACCTTAGTTGCCTGAATACCATCCATCTTCGGCATCTGCATATCCATGAGAATTAGGTCAAAAGCATGTTGTTCAGCGAGTGTCACTGCCTCTACACCATCATTTGCTACCTCAACGGTAATTCCGAGCCCTTCGAGAATTCTACGTTCTAATAGCTGCAGTTCGGGGGTATCCTCCGCAATCAGCACACGCCCCCTGAACTTCTCTTGTTGCGCTAATCGCCGCTGCTCATCCTCGCCCTGTTCACTGTGGATGGTTGAGATATCACTGGATTTATAGGGCAGAGTAAGATGAAAGGTTGACCCAACCCCCTCTTTACTTGACGCATCTATCGTACCTCCCATCATTTCAGCCAAGTTGCGAGAGATATACAGCCCTAATCCACTCCCCCCAAAACGGGTTGAGATTGAACCATCCGCTTGCTCAAATCGGTTGAATAACCTCCCCAGCGTCTCAGGAGACATTCCTATTCCACTATCTTCAACCCTAAAGTGGAGCTGATTGTTGTCATTCCAGCTGGTGAGATGTACCTCTCCAGACTCTGTAAATTTGATTGCATTGGTTAACAGGTTGATCAAGATCTGACTAATTCGGTTGGCATCCCCGAGCAACAGTACCCGCTCTGTACTCACCTGTTTGACCTCTAATCTCAACCCTGCATCACGCGCACGCACTGAGATCATCTTCTCAACGCGTGTAACCATCGCGGTTAAATCATAAGCGAACTCATCAATAGAGAACTTCCCTGACTGAATCTTAGACATATCCAAAACATCATTGACCAGTGCCAATTGAGCTTTCCCGGCAGATTCTATGGTCTGAAGAACGTTAACTGTTTCAGGACTGTTTTCCTGCTCAAGAAGATATTCACTATTGCCAATAATCGATGTCAGGGGGGTACGCAACTCATGGCTGATTGAGGCAAGAAAATCATCTTTGCTATGAACCGCATCTTCAGCACTCTTTTGGGCCTCTACTAACGCCTCATTCTCTCTCTGAAGGTGGCTACCCGACTCGCTATAGCCCAGAATAAGAGGCTGGATTATCCAATAGTAGAGGAGTGGTGTGGATAGCGAAGCCAACAAAAACGCATTCATCAGGGCCTCAACGAAGGGGGTCACTGCAACCAGCCAGAGCATAACCATCCCGACAAGGAAAATGACGCCCCATATACGAGCAACCACTTGCCGATTACTCAATGTAAAATATTTCCCTGAACGGTTCATTTTCCAGTAGCCCCTTATTCACCCCAAAACCCGATCAACCCCCAGATGAGCGACATCGATGTGCGTGATTACAATCTATTCCGACTAATATTACCATACATAAATACTTGTTTTTTTAGTCTATTGTGTGGCACTGAAAGTGCGCCATCAAAACAGCGCAAAAAGAGCTACGCGTGCTCTACCTCTCAAAGCAGTCCATTAACCGGGGATTATCGGTTGTATCTGATCCCATCGACCACCTCTTCAACCGAGTTTGGGCTATCTGTGAGCTGATTACAGACAATCCCACGCAGTAGTGCCTTGCGGAAGTACTCCCCCCCCTTGATGACATGCCAGGCCGCACTCTCGTTCTGGCTAAAATGACCATTGATGCCAAAGGCGTAACTCTTGTACTCCCCGGTCTGACAACGGATTCCGTCGTAGAAGACGTTAGAGGCCCCACTGTGGGTCCGGATCACTACACTGTAGCGAACCACATAGTCCTCAGCGATAGAGAGCGATTTCTGATCAAGAAAATAGGTATGGTTGCGAGTAATCGGGTTATCGACCTGAAACTCAAGCAGATCTTCCGTGTCAGGGAACGGAGGAATCGTCACCTCAGCCTCTTTCCAGGCAGGTGCCTCCTCGACCCATTCCGCCCCCCCACCCGATTCCCACCATTGAGAACTGGCAAGCGCACCACTCTGTAGGCAGATAAAAACCAAAAGAGTCGGTATAATTGATTGCTTCATCGGTGCATTATCCTAAAACCCTCCCATAAACCCAACCCCTGAAACTGAAATTATGGCTCCGCGCAAAAAAATCGCCACAAAAAGTGAGACTCCGTTCAATTTTGAACAGAACCTTTCCGAATTAGAGCAGTTGGTTGAGAGAATGGAGAACGAAGAGCTCCCCCTTGAGGATTCACTGAAAAAGTTTGAACAGGGGATTCAGCTTATTCGTAGCTGTCAAAATGCACTCACAGAGGCAGAGCAGAAGGTTGAGATCCTCACCAAGGAGGGGTTGCAGCCTTTCAACCCCTCATGAGTTCTCAGTTTGAAATCTGGCACAGTTGGGCCGATGAGGCGATTCTTCAGGCCACACCCCCTGTCACTACCCAGCCCGAGCGACTACACCAAGCCATTCACTATGTGCTGTTCAATGGCGGCAAGCGTATCCGCCCCATGCTCCTCTACGGAACCGGGGCGCTGTTTGAGACCCCTGCTGAAATATTGACAGCACCCGCCGCTGCCATAGAGATGATCCATGCCTACTCACTGGTTCATGACGACCTCCCGGCCATGGATGATGATGATCTGCGCAGGGGCCACCCAACCTGTCATAAGGCCTTTGATGAGGCCAGCGCGATTCTTGCTGGTGATGCACTACAGACACTCGCCTTTCAGGTTCTGGCTCAGGCGAGCGTGGATAGCGAGACCCGTCTGCAGTGGATTCAACTGTTGGCCGAGTCCAGTGGTAGCAGTGGGATGGTGGGTGGACAGATGATTGATCTGGAGGCAGAGCAGCACCAGCTCAGCGCAGAGGCACTACGCACCATGCACCAAAAAAAGACCGGCGCATTGATTCGTGCCAGCATTCTAATGGGGGCATCTCCTGCTCAGCCTGACTCAACCACAAGAGAAAGGCTGACACAATTTTCCCAGGCTATCGGTCTCGCTTTTCAGGTACAGGATGATATCCTCGATATTGAGGGAAGCAGTCAGGTGATGGGCAAGCCTCAAGGCTCAGATCAACAGCAGGGCAAAAGCACCTTTGTTACTCTGTTTGGTATAGAGGGGGCCAAAAGGGAGCTCCGACAGCTCTACCAGCAGGCACTGGACGCTCTGGTTCCCTTCGGTCAACGCGCTGATCCTCTGCTGGAAATCGCCAATTTCATTATTCAACGCAACCATTGACACCATGATACCCGCAACCCCCTTACTCGACCAGATCACCGGACCGGAGGCACTGCGCCAGATCCATCCGGACCAACTCCCTGAGCTCGCCCAGCAGCTCCGTGAGTTTATGATTGCCTCCGTCGAGCAGACCGGCGGACACCTTGCCTCCAGCCTTGGAGTGGTGGAACTGACCATTGCCCTTCACTACATCTACAACACTCCTGAGGATCGGCTGGTATGGGATGTTGGCCACCAGTGCTATCCTCATAAGATTCTTACCGGGCGCAAACAGGCGATGGAGACACTGCGCCAACAAGGGGGGCTCTCTGGATTCACTAAACGGGGGGAGAGCCCCTATGATCCATTTGGTGCAGGCCACTCCAGCACCTCCATCAGTGCCGCACTGGGAATGGCTATCGCCGCCAAACAGGCAACAGACAATCGGCAGACCGTTGCCGTTATCGGGGACGGGGCACTGACCGGGGGAATGGCCTTTGAGGCACTCAACCATGCCGGAGAGTCCAATGCTGACCTGCTGGTGGTACTCAATGATAATGATATGTCGATCTCTGAGAATGTAGGGGGACTCTCCCGTTACCTGGGTCGGATTCTCACCAGCTCCACCTACAGCCATATGCGGGAGACCAGTAAAAAAGTATTGAGTCACCTACCGGGTGTCTGGGACCTGGCGCGTAGGACAGAGGAGCACGTCAAGGGGATGGTCGTCCCCGGCACCCTGTTTGAGGAGCTGGGGTTTAACTACGTCGGCCCGGTGGATGGTCATAATTTGATCGCACTGGTTCGTGCGTTACGCACCCTCCACACCCTGAAGGGGCCACGCTTTCTCCATATTATCACCCAAAAAGGGCGGGGGTATCGCCCCGCTGAGGCAGACCCACTCAAATACCACGGTATTGGTCGGATTGATCCAATCTCAAGCTCAACCGCCTCAGCAGAGAAGCGCCCCAGTTATACCGATATTTTTGGTCAGTGGCTCTGTCGTAGTGCCACAGAACAGCCCGAGATGGTTGCCATCACCCCGGCGATGAAGAGTGGCTCCGGCATGGTTGAGTTTGCCGAACGCTTTCCTGACCACTTTATCGATGTTGGCATTGCCGAGCAACATGCGGTCACCCTCGCTGCTGGGCTCGCCACAGAGGGGCGCCACCCGGTAGTTGCGGTCTACTCTACTTTCCTGCAACGCGCCTACGATCAGCTAATCCATGATGTGGCACTACAAAACCTGCCAGTTCTGTTTGCAATTGATCGAGCCGGTCTGGTCGGAGCCGATGGTCCCACCCATACGGGAGCCTTTGATATCAGCTTTTTGCGTGCCATCCCTAACCTGCTCATCATGACCCCCTCCAGTGGAGAGAGCTGTCAACAGATGCTGACCACAGGGCTCCAGTACCAGGGGCCCGCAGCGGTCCGTTACCCCCGCGCAACAATCCCTGATCAACCCACCCACTCCGGCCCAATTCCTATTGGTAAGGGGGTCGTCTGCCGGCAGGGAACAGTATGTGCACTCCTCGTATTTGGCCCACTACTGAGTGCGGCACTGGTAGCTGCCGAGACCCTCAATGCTACCGTGGTGGATATGCGTTTTGTGGCTCCCCTGGATCACTCTCTGATTGAGCAGATGGCCGCCAGCCACGATACGCTGGTGACCCTTGAAGAGAATGTTGTCGCCGGAGGGGCCGGGAGTGGAGTCAATGAGTTTCTGCTCTCACAGAAAAACCAGTGCTCCATTCTCAACCTCGGACTACCAAACCACTTTGTTGAACAGGGAGAACGAGATACACTACTGCGCTTATATCGACTGGATGCAGATGGTATACTTGACTCAGTTACTCGGTTTATTGAGTCTCCAGACAGAAATACCTTCACTTCCCCCTAAGTTCCACCAAGAATAGAGATGACAGCTCAATTTACATTACGCACCCTCAGTGACTTCGCTGCAGCCCACAGCCTGCGAGAGTACCCCGGAGACTGCCAGCGTCTGCATGGTCACAACTGGAAGGTAGAGGTTGAGGTGAGTGCAGATGAGCTGGATGAACTGGGGATGGTCGTCGACTTCAAGCTGATTAAGCAGGCCACAAAAACCGCCACGGATCGCCTTGACCATCAATATCTCAATGAGCTGAAACCCTTTGACCAGATCAACCCCACCGCAGAGAATATCGCCCGTACCCTCTACCAGGAGATCTCTGCCTCTCTCAATAGTGCACGCATTCAGGTCGATGCCGTCACCATCTGGGAGACTGAGCGAGCCTCCGCACGCTATTCTGAATAGATCGACAAGAAGAGAGAACTACCTATGAGCACCAATCCTACGAGCCCTCAATCCAGCTCGCAGCCATCCAGTGATAACCGCATGGCTGATGTACAGAGCAGTACGGATACCCGGAAAATCCCTATCGATAAGGTGGGGATCAAGGATATCCGTCACCCGGTTGTCATCAAGGATCGAACCGGGAAGGAGCAGCACACCGTTGCCAACTTCAATATGTATGTCAGCCTGCCACAGCACTTCAAGGGGACCCATATGTCCCGCTTTGTCCGTATTCTCAACCAACATGATTTTGAGATTACTGTTGATAGCTTTAAGGCGATGCTGAATGAGATGGTAGAGACCCTGGAGGCAGAGACGGGGCATATTGAGATGTCCTTCCCCTTCTTCGTCAACAAAAAAGCACCCATTAGCAAGATCGAGAGCCTGATCGACTACGAGGTCTCCTTTATCGGTGAGATCACCGACGGAGTCCCCGAGCTAAACGTCAAGGTGCTGATTCCGGCCACCAGCCTCTGTCCCTGCTCCAAAGAGATCTCGGCATACGGTGCCCACAACCAACGTTCACATATCACGGTCAATGCCCGTACCCGTGGCTTTATCTGGATTGAAGACATTATTGACCTGGTTGAGCAGGAGGCCTCCTGTGAGTTATACGGCCTGCTCAAACGCCCCGATGAGAAGTATGTCACGGAGCGCGCCTACGATAACCCCAAGTTTGTGGAGGATCTGGTGCGTGATGTTGCCAGCCGTCTCAATCAAGACAAGCGTATCCTCGCCTATGTATTAGAGGCTGAAAATTTCGAATCAATCCACAACCACTCGGCCTACGCACTGATTGAGAAGGTGAAATAGAGGTAACTGCCACTATTAAGCGTCTCATAAATTCCCTCATAACGATTTCCTGGAGACGCTGTAAAACAGCCACGTGCGCTCGATGATTCACTACACGCTCTCTATCGCCAACGCATCTGCCCATCACTTTGAGGTACGCTGCCAGATTACTCACCCCAACCCTGAAGGGCAGCGACTCTCTCTGCCCGCATGGATTCCCGGCAGCTACAAAATCCGGGATTTTTCCAAAAACATTCTCTGGTTGAGCGCTGAATCGGAGGGTCATCCCATCCCTGTAGTCAAGCTGGATAAGCAGCAGTGGCGCTGCAACCCCTGTAGTGGAGCACTGACAATTCGCTACCGGATCTACGCCTGGGATCTCTCCGTACGCAGTGCCCATCTTGATGAAAATCACGCTTTCTTCAATGGTACCAGCCTCTTTCTCAATGTTGATGGGTTCAGTAACCACCCCCACCAGCTCACACTCTCCCCTCCTGAAACTACGCTTCCCTGGGGGGTGGCCACCACCCTCCCCCCGGTTGAGACCGACGAGGATGGCTGGGGGCGTTACCAGTGCAAAGACTATGAGAGCCTGATCGATCATCCGGTTGAGATGGGCCGATTTGAGTGGATCAACTTCATGGTCTGCGGAGTACCGCACGCCATCGTATTAACCGGTCACCATCAGGCCGATACAGAGCGGCTGGCGGAAGATCTCAGCCAAATTTGTGAACACCACACCCGTTTCTTTGGTGACATGGAGCCTCCCGTCGACCAGTACCTTTTTCTCACTCTGGTGGTCGGCAGTGGCTATGGTGGTCTGGAACACCGGGATAGCTGCGCACTGATCTGTAGCCGTGAGGATCTTCCCCGAGTGGGGGATGAGTCCGTCAGTGAGGGCTACCGTAAATTTCTTGGCCTCTGTAGCCATGAGTATTTTCATCTTTGGAACATCAAAAAGATACGTCCTGAGGTATTTAGCCCCTACCGGCTGGATCGTGAGTCCTATACCCGACAGCTCTGGGCCTTTGAGGGGATCACCTCCTACTATGATGATCTCTCACTGGTACAGTGTGGGCTGATTACAACAGAGAGCTATCTCGAACTTCTCGGAGAGACGCTGACCCGACTGCAACGCAATCGTGGCCAATGGATCCAGTCGGTGACCGACTCCAGTCTTGATGCCTGGAGCAAATTCTACCAGCAGGATGAGAATGCCAATAATGCGATCGTTAGCTACTATACCAAAGGGGCCATCATTGCCCTGATGATAGACCTCTACCTGCGTCAACAGAGCAGCGGTCAGGTCACGCTACAACAGGTGATGCAGCCTCTCTGGGAGCGCTATGGCAAGCAGGGACGCGGAGTACCGGAAACACTCATCGAACAGCTCTGTCACCAGATTGCAGGGTCTGAGATCCCCTTTCTCTGGGATGCGCTCTACTCCACAAAGCCTCTGGAGCCTGCCCCCCTACTGCAACGAATGGGGGTTGAGTCACGGCTACGCCCCACTACCTCAAAAAAGGATCGTGGTGGCCAGTGGAGCAAAAAAGAGCCACTGAGCTGGTTGGGTGCTCTGTTAACCGATACCCACCACGCGCTCCGGGTAGACCGGGTCACCGATGGTGGCCCTGCACAACAAGCAGGCATCTCATCAGGTGACCAGATCATTGCGCTGGACCATTTACAGGTGAGTGAATCCAGCCTACAGAGTATCCTCTATCAGCGGGAGCCCGGTAGCAAGATCACCATTCACCTCTTTCGTCGTGATGAGCTGATGGAGAGGGTGGCCACCCTCGTGGCTCCGCCCAATGATACGGTAGTGCTAGAGCTGATGGCTGCCCCTACCCCCCAACAAACCACCCTGCAACAGCAGTGGCTGCACCAAAGCGACCGACTGTAAGGCAGAGAAAATTAAATTTATGTGAGTCTTGTAATGATCCTTAACATTGAACAGCCTACCGATACTCCCCCCTCTTTCGCCCTATTTCAGCTGGGCTTTCGCCCCTTTTTTCTTGGCGCAGCACTCTATAGTCTGGTCGCAATCCTGCTCTGGACGCTGATCTACAGCAGTGGCTGGACGCCCGACTGGATACAGCGCTGGGGCAGCCCCTTCTGGTGGCACGGGCATGAGATGATCTTTGGCTATGGTGCCGCAGTGGTGGCCGGCTTTCTCCTCACCGCCTCAAAAAACTGGACCGGTGTTCAGACCCTGCGCTTCACCCCGTTGGCTCTACTCTTCTCCTGTTGGCTACTGGCACGAATTCTCCCCTGGATTGGGGTGATCCCAATGGTGGTCCCTGCTGTCCTGGATCTGCTCTTTCTACTGCTCCTCAGTGCAGCGGTCACTCACCCCCTCTATAAGGCGCGACAGTGGGATCAGATTCGTATCTTCAGCACAAAAATGAGCCTCCTTTTTGTCGCTAACCTATTCTTCTATCTTGGCCTGTTTGGAATTTTTGAAGGGGGGCAGCGTCTCGGGCTCTATGGAGGTATCTATCTGATTCTGGCACTGGTTCTCACCATGGGGCGGCGAGTGATTCCCTTCTTCATTGAGAAAGGGGTTGATGGGACTATTCAGCTCACCCAATCCAGACTACTTGACCTCAGTAGCCTCTGGCTCTTCCTCTTTTTTGTTGCTGCCGACCTTTTTGCCCCCCAATACCCTCTTGCTGCGGGACTATTGGCTGCCGCACTGATGGGGGTTCACCTGATCCGCTTCTATAACTGGTACACCCCCCAGATCTGGGGCAAACCACTGCTCTGGATTCTGATGGTTGGCTATGGCTGGATGATCCTCGGTTTTCTCTTCAAATCACTCTCAACCCTGGGGCTGCTCTCCCCTTTTATCGCCCTGCATGCCTTCACCTATGGCGCTATCGGCCTGATCACTCTGGGTATGATGGCACGTGTCTCACTAGGCCACACAGGCCATAATATCTTCAACCCCCCCGCAGGGCTCAATCTCATTTTTCTGTTGATCACCGCCGGCAGCGTGGTTCGTGTGCTACTTCCGCTTCTGCTCCCCAGCGCCACCATGAGCCTGATGCTGGTCTCCCAACTGCTCTGGGCCGCTGCTTTTATCCTCTTTCTGCACAACCATACCCTGCTGCTAATCCGCCCTCGCGTTGATGGAAGGCCAGGATAGATGGCAGCAAACATTGAGGTGCCCTTGAGAAGCTACAGCAACTTTTGTTTATATAAATCAAACTCTCGCTTCAACTCCTCCACCCCTCGTTCCCATTTCTCACTGACGCTCTCCATAATTTTGGCTTTTGTTGGAACCTCCATTCCACAAACATTATTATCCTCAATGTCATGCTCAAGATTAAAGGCAACATCAAGCTCACGCATATCATTAATCGTGTTACAGGCCTCTTTAATTTCATAGGTGGTGCTGGCGATAACCGCCGCAGCCCCAATAAAAGGGGCAACCTCAAATGGCATTGAGGCCACATTGGCCGTAGCGACAGCAACGGTTCTGGTTTTAATTTTTTTTGTCACTTTTGAGACCAGAGCAGCGATCTTTCTCTCTTTTTTGATGAATGCCTTATTCCTGACACCCAGAGTGGATACCTTACGTTTAAGCGTGCCGATATCTCCTTTAAGTTTCCTGTTTTTCGTCCTGACATCACTTAATACGGTTGAAACACTCAGTGCATTAAGGATCCCCGACACACCATTGGAGAGGGCCGATAGGGTATGGCTGGCCACCACTAAAGTCGTTGATACCGCAAAGACAATACCGCTCAGAGTAAACCATGTCATTTTAACCATATATTTTTCCTAACTTAACAGCGCAACGCTCTTCACCTGCAGATAAACCTTTTTACCCACTTTCAGCCCCAGCTCGACCGCCGATTTACGGGTAATTCTGGCCAGCAGTGCAACCTCTCCGATGAGGGTGCGTACGGTGACCTGCGCCCCCCCCTCTGCCACCACCTCATCAACCGTGGCGGCAAATATGTTCAAAATAGAGGTCCCGGTCTGCCGCTCCAGGGTGAGACTAACATCACGGGCCAACACCTGAAGTCGTACCCGACTCCCTTCTGGATGCGGCCCACCCGCCACAATGAAACATCCCCCGGAAAAGTTGAGATGGGTCAATTCAAATGACTCATCATAGCCACCAACCACCGCCTCAACCACTGTTCCGGTATCTGGCTCATGTGCCAATGCCAGATCAAGCCGTGAAAAGAGCGCTGTCACTGAGCCGCTTGCCTCCACTCGACCCGCTCGCAATAAGACCAGATGGTCCGCCAACCGAGCCACCTCATCACGTGAATGGCTCACATAGAGTAGTGGAATCTCCAGCTCCCGATGCAGTGACTCCAGATAGGGGAGAATCTCCTGTTTACGGGCCAGATCCAGCGCCGCCAATGGCTCATCCAGCAGCAACAGCTCTGGGCTCACCGCCAGCGCCCGGGCAATAGCCACCCGCTGCTGCTCCCCACCAGAGAGCTGATCGGGTCTACGGTCCAACAATTGACCAATCCCCAGTAGCTCTACTGCCTGATCCAATGAAACTTTGTGAAGCGCTGACTTGAGTCGCTTGAGCCCATACTCAAGGTTACCCCGTACCGTAAGATGGCTAAACAGGCTAGGCTCCTGAAAGAGGTAGCCGAGGGGGCGCTTATGGGGGGCAAGAAACTGGTGGCGATCCTGCCAGACCGTACCAGCAACACTCAAGTAGCCCTCTTCTGACTGCTCCAGCCCTGCAATGGCCCGCAGCAGTGTAGTTTTGCCACACCCCGAGGGACCGAATAGAGCAGTGACTCCGCGAGAAGGAATCTCCAGGTCGACATCCAGAGAGAATGCTCCCCTGTTCACCACAAAACGGAGTTCGATCGTCATCTCTGCACCAGACTGAAGCGGTGGTTAAGGGCATAAACCCCCATCAACAGGATGAAAGAGAGGAGCAGCAACCCCCCGGAGATCCAGTGTGCCTGGGTATACTCCAGTGTCTCTACATGGTCATAGATGGCGATGGAGATTACTTGGGTCGAGCCTGGAATATTGCCACCAACCATCAATACCACACCAAACTCTCCCAGGGTATGGGCAAAACCAAGTACCGTAGCGGTCAGAAAACCGGGACGTGCCAACGGTACCGCAACGGTGAGAAAGCGATCCAGCGGGGAGGCACGCAGGGTTGCGGCCACCTCCAGTGGTCGTCGCCCCAGTGCCGCAAAAGCCCCCTGTAGCGGCTGCACCACAAAGGGCAGTGAGTAGACCACAGAGCCGATCACCAGGCCAGAGAAGGTGAAGGCCAGTGGCTGCCCACCGAGCCGCTCCATCAGTCCCCCGACCGGGCCATGTGGCCCCAGCGCTATCAGCAGATAGAAACCGAGAACAGTCGGTGGCAATACCAGAGGTAACGCCACCACCGCCTCCAGCAGAAACTTATAACGCCAACGGCTACGAGCCAGCCACCAGGCCAGCGGGGTACCAATCAGCAGCAAGATTACCGTGGTCAGCGCAGCCAGCCGGAAAGTAATCCAGAGTGCGGTCAGGTCCTGCTCACTTACCATCATTATCTATACTACCTATACCGTAACCAAATCCCCGGATGATCTCCTGCACCTCATCACTCTTGATATAGGAGATAAACGCCCGTGCCACCCCATTCCCACTCAACAGTACTGCCTGCTGCTCAATGGGGGTATAGAGGGGTTGTGGAGGCACCCATAGTGAACCCGTGAACGGCTCACCCGGCTGGCTGATCTGAGAGTAGGCAACAAAACCGAGTTTCACATTACCACTCTTGATGAAATGGAAGGTCTGGGCAATATTTTCACCACGCACGATGCGTCCCTGTAGCGGCTGCCACACCCCCCTGCCCTGTAATATCTGCTGCGCAGCTCTGCCATAGGGGGCGAGTTTCGGGTTGGCCAGTGCCAGATGGCGAAAGGCTCCGCTCTCCAACACCTCTCCTGCACCATCCACCAGACCTGGCTCAGGGCTCCAGAGTACCACTCTGCCGAGCGCATAGGTGAAGCGACTGCCAGCCTCGGCGACCCCTTCCCGCTCCAGCCGCTCCGGTCGCCAGCGATCCGCAGAAAAGAAGGCATCAAATGGGGCTCCGTTGATGATCTGGGCGTAATGTTTTCCGCTGGAGCCAGAGACTATCGTCACCGTATGGCCGCTCTGCCTCTCGAACTCTCCCGCAATGGCTTTGGCTGCCCCGGAGAAGTTACTCGCCACCGCAACCCGAATCTCTTCGGCCCCGACCGGGGATATGGCAGCCACCAGTGCCAGCAGGCTGGCCCATAGTTTGCTGATTTTTATCTCCTTAACTAAATACATCTCAAACCGTTCATCTTGTTAAAAATGTTGAAACCCCTCTTTTTCCGGTCGCCACTCCCCTTCCCAATGCAACCCACTTTGTGAGCGTATCTCTCCTACCACACTCATCTCACACCCTATCTCAGCCAGCCCATTCGCAACCTCCTCCAGCCGTTCAGGCGAGAGTGTAAAACAGAGTTGATAATCTTCCCCGGCGGTGAGTGCCAATGTGAGCTGCTGCACTCTGGGAAGATCCAGCAGGTATGGGTGAATGGGAATTGCATCCAGCTCCAGCCATGCCCCAACCCCGCTCTGTTCAAGAATATGACCAAGATCCGCCAATAACCCATCCGAGATATCGATCATTGCGGTAGCGTGGTTACGAAGCAACAGCCCCGCCTCAATCTGTGGAGTGGGTCGATCCAGAGGCTGCTGGAGTACCGCTACAGACGCTCCCCCCTCTCCTTCCAGGAGCTGCTGAAGTGCAAACCCCGCCGCACCCAGGCTGTTGGTAACACAGATCTGCTCTCCCGGTTTCGCGCCACGCCTGCGTACCTCTGCAGAGAGAGGAATTATACCGTGAATCTGTAGGGTAAGGGTAAGCGGACCACGGGTGGTATCCCCTCCCACCAGATCGATCTGGTACCGCTCCGCCAACAGAAAGAGCCCTCTGGAAAAGTGATCCAGCCACTGAGAGTCAACCTCTGGCAGGGTAAGCGCCAGGGTGGCCCAGCGCGGCTCAGCTCCCATAGCCGCGAGATCACTCAGATTGACAGCAAGCAGTTTGTGAGCCAAAGCCTCTGGGTCGGCCCCTTTAAGAAAGTGAGTCCCCTCAACCAGGGTATCGACAGAGAGTACCAACTGATGATTTTGCGGAATCTGTAACAGTGCCGCATCATCTCCAACAGAGAGGAGAGTATCTGAATGGTAACTATCCCGCCCCGCGAAATAGCGCTCGATTAACGAGAACTCAGTGTCGACCTTTATGCTGCTTTTTCTGTTTGTCATGGGCAGCAAACTCGACCGTACGCGTCTCCCGTGCGACCCGGTCAAGTGCAGCGTTGATAAATTGGTGACTCTTGGCTGAACCGAAAGTTTTAGAGAGGTTGATATATTCGTTAAGAACAACCCGATAGGGAATCTCCGGCATATAGAGCAGCTCGAATCCCCCCAGCCGCAGTAGTGCCTTCTCTACCGGATCAACCTGCGCAATCTCTCGACTGAGATGAGGGGAGAGCGCCTGGTCAACAGGGATTACCTCATCAATCAGCCCTTCCACTAACTTTTCAAACAGCGCGTGATCCGCCTTATCCAGTATCCCCTCTTCCTGGAACTGAGTGATGATCTCAGTGGCGGGTTGTGCCGAGATCGACCATTGATAGAGGGCCTGTACCGCAGCGCGGCGGGAACGTGAACGCTCTTTACTCATAATCAGTGATCAAGACTTATAGCTGTCTGAGCAGGTTGACCATCTCAATCGCTGACATTGCCGCTTCTGCCCCTTTATTACCCGCCTTGGTGCCCGAGCGTTCAATCGCCTGCTCGATGGTATCAACGGTTAGCAGACCGAAGGTGATGGGTACACTACTCTCCAGAGAGACCGTTGCCAGCCCCTTCGTCGCCTCACCCGCCACAAAGTCAAAATGCGGTGTTCCCCCACGGATTACCGCACCGATGGCAATAATGGCATCATACTCACCTTCTGCCATACGCTGTGCGGCAATCGGCATCTCAAATGCGCCGGGAACACGAACAACATGGATATCTGTGGCATTCGCGCCATGACGCACTAGCGTATCAATGGCTCCATCCAGCAGACTCTCCACAACAAAGCTGTTAAAGCGGGCCACGACGATTCCAAAACGCCCTGACTCTACATTAAGGTTCGCCTCTGTCACTTTTACATCGCTATTCATTTTTCTCTCCTCTGTTGATAGTCTGGCTCGTCACATTGACCACATTAACCCAGTATAACCAATTTACTCCGGGTTTCACTCCGTAGACGCTCTAATATTTATCGCTCGTAAACTCTCTCAGTAGGAGACCGTCTCTATTACCTCAAGCCCAAACCCGGAGAGGGCATGCATTTTTCTTGGGGTACCCAGCACCCGCATCTTGCGCACTCCCAGATCCATCAGGATCTGTGCCCCCACACCAAAGTCACGCAACTCCCCGGAGGGCTGTTTGACCTTTGACCGATGCTCTCCCTCACTATGGTTGCGGATACGCTCAATCAGATCACTACTATCTCCCTCTTTACGCAGCAACAGCAGTACCCCGTTCTCCTCTTCGGCAATGCGGCGCATATCCCGATCCAGGGTACGCCCACACCCCTCCCCCTCTACCGAGAAAAGATCACAGAGGGTATCCAGCATATGCACACGAACCAGTATCGGCTGGTCCGGTTCAACCCTCCCCTTCACCAGTGCCAAGTGAACCTCTCCATCAATGGCTTCCCGGTAGGCTTTGACATGGAAAGAGCCATACTGAGTATCCAGATCACTCTCCGCCTCAGCCTCTACCGTCTTTTCATTACGGATTCGGTATTCAATCAGATCCGCTACCGTACCCAGTTTCAACCCATGTTGTTGAGCAAAAATTTCCAGATCAGGGCGGCGCGCCATGCTGCCATCTTCGTTAAGGATCTCCACAATCACTGAGGAGGGCTCTAATCCCGCAATACGAGCCAGATCACAGCCCGCCTCGGTGTGACCTGCTCGGGTCAATACCCCTCCGGGTTGAGCCATCAGGGGGAAAATATGACCCGGCATCACAATGTCATCTTGGCTAGCATCGGCTGCGGTAGCGGCCTGCACAGTTGCTGCGCGATCAGCTGCCGATATCCCTGTGGTCACCCCTTCTGCGGCCTCAATAGAGATGGTGAAGTTGGTACCATGCAGGTCACTATTGGTGCCGCTCACCATCAGGGGCAGATTGAGCTGTTCACAACGGTTACGGGTCAGGGTCAGGCAGATCAGTCCTCGCCCATAACGTGCCATAAAATTAACATCATCAGCACTGGCCTTGACAGAGGCCATAATCAGGTCGCCCTCATTCTCACGGTCCTCATCATCCATCAACACCACCATTTTCCCCTGACGGATATCTTCAATAATCTCTTCCGAACTGTTTAGCTCCATCGTTTTCTATTCCGCTCCTTGCTACTCTCAACCTGGGGAGCATTCACGCTCCTCACCGATCAAGATGATTTCATAAATCCATGTTCTGCCAAAAATGCCACACTGATTCCTTCCGTACCGGGCTCTGCGGCGCGCTTCCCCAACATGATTCGCTCCAGATAACGGGCAATCAGATCCACCTCAAGATTGACACGGGTACCTATAGCAAAACCATCCATAGTGGTCTCCTGCAGGGTGTGGGGCACAATATTGAGGTCAAAAACCGCGCCATTGACCCCGTTTACGGTGAGACTGATACCATTGACGGTGATTGAGCCCTTCTCGGCAATATACCGGGCCAGCTCATCAGGGGCCTGAATCCGAAAGTGAACCGAGCGCCCCTCCTCTGAACGGCTCTTAATCTCCCCGACACCATCCACATGGCCACTCACCAGATGACCGCCCAAGCGGGTGGTTGGTGTCAACGCCTTCTCCAGATTCACCGGGTCACCCACTTTGAGTGTCGCGAAGGCCGTTCGTGAGAGGGTTTCAGCCGACAGATCCGCGACAAAACCATTTCCGGGCAGCGCTACAGCCGTTAGACAAACCCCATTGACCGCAATACTGTCTCCAAGCTGGACATCACTCAGATTCAGTTTTCCACTCTCAATGGTGACTCGTGCATCACCACCTTTCGGTTCAATACGGGCAATCTTGCCAATTGATTCAATGATTCCTGTAAACATGGGTGCGGATAGTATCACAGCCAGATGTCTCTCCTCATCAACGACAAACCCGAAGGCTGTCACGGAGGCCGAGGCCAACTATTCTGCGGGCTCTCCAAAGAGAACAGAGGTGGGTAAAGTGTTACGGATCTCCTCTCGTAACTTATTCTGATCAATTGGTTTGTGGAGCATTTTATGACCATGACCCAGCTGCTCAATAAGCTGCTCTTCACGGTAATCCGAGTAGGCGGTCACAAAAATAATAGGGAGATCCGGATTCTGCCTACGCAACCCTTTGGCTGTCTCCAGGCCATCGATACCGGGTGGAATTCTCATATCAAGCAGTGCCAGATCAAACGGGGTACCTGCCTCGATCATCTCGGTTGATTTTCGTAACGCCTCCAACCCCTGAGCCGCGATATAGGCATCACAGTAGGCACTCTCCTGCCTCAACGGATTATCCTCCTCAAGAATGGCAAACATCTCGTCAATCTCTAACTCATTTTCCATCTCATCCTGGCTGCGTGACAGGGTCAATGCCTCCCGATAGTAATCCTGAATTCGGGGATCATCATCAACAATCAATAGACGTGCAATCCGTTTCTGTTGGGTATCAATCACTATCCGTTACCTACTGACACTCAATGGTAATGTAACCACCATAGCGGCCCCCTGATTCTCCCCATCACTTAGGGCATGGAGCTCACCCCTCAGACTTTTAACAAAATTGGCCGCTGAGTGCAGCCCGTACCCACTACCGCGCTCTTTATTGGTTTCACCGAAGTTAAAGATCTGTTCCAGTCGATCTGCAGCAATACCGCAGCCATTGTCGGCAATAGTGAGGACAAAATTCCCCTCTCCATCGAGGTGAGTGCTGATCTCAATCCTCCCTTTATGGCTGTACTGCTCCAGAAGTCTCTCACCAATCGCCTCCATACTGTTCTTGATGAAGTTCATCACCATCTGGATCATGGGGTTCCTCGGCATCTCCACCCGCTGAATAGCCGGATCCAGACTGCGAACCACCTCAATATCATACTTCTCGATACGATCCTGGATAAGACTCAGAGTATCGTTCAACATTGATGGAAAATTAAATGATACGGTGTGACTATCGGGACGAGCGGCCTTCTGCTGCAGCTGGATAATCTCCCCAATATGGTGGATCCCCAGCTCCAGCTTATTCAGATATTGCACCATCTTCTCTTCTCCACGCAGCCCGGAGAGGATCTTAATTGTGGCCTGCATCACCTGCTCACTACGTTGCAGCTGGCTGGCCTGCTCGCTTTCGCCACTCAGCTGGCTCTGCTCCACTGCCTTACATACCCCTTTTTCCAGACGTTCAATCTGAGGAGGAATACGCCCCAGGTGCATCAATGATCCATGCATCCCGGTAATGATATTGCCGATATTATGGAGAATCGACGCGCTCATCTCTGCAATACCTGCCTGGAACGCGGCATACTGCTGTACCTCATCATTTTTTATTCGATCACTGATATCAATAGCGACCATCAGGGTCTCATGGAGCGCATCGGGGGTATGGTTCTCGATCAGGGGGACATACTGTACCAACACCGTTGTCACTCGCTCTCTGTCCGGAGCATGGATCTCGTGCTGGACTCGCTCATCCGGGTGTCTCTCCAGCATCAACCCCAACTGATCCTCTGTCTCCTTGACCGAATATCCCTCTGGTGATACTCCAAACAGTGTCTTAAAACTGGGGTTAACGGCTACAATGGCTCTCTGATCATAGAGCATCATCGCAACGGGCAGCGACTGAATCAGTTTTCTGATCCGCATATTCTCCATCCGCAGCAGCTGATTGACCTCATACAGCTCCCTGCTCTTCTGTTCGAGCAGCTCTTCTGCCTCTTTACGAGCCACACGTTCACGACTAAAGCGACGCTCTAGTAGCACAACCTGTTTCTCTAAATCCTCCATCCGTAATACCTGTTATTGTGCCTGTTGTTACACTCAGCGACTTAACTGCTGACTGATAGTAAAGCGCATATGGTTCCCTCTACCAGAGGAGAGATCCTCCTCCTCAACCTGAAGCGTCTCTCCATAATAGAGCGCACTTCCCTCAATCAGCCCTTTTGCCAATGCAGCGAAAGGGCGTACGGACTGATACTCCATAACCAGACGATTGCCAATTCGCTCTGAGGTAAACTGGGGCAATTCCGCATCTGGGTAGAGCTTTATCACCTCTTTATGGATATGGTTATCCACACTCTCAAGGAAATCAAGGGTGCCGTTTACCTCCTCAAAGAAGGCAGGATAGAGTTCAGCAAAACGTCCAGCAAGATGTTTTCCAAACGTGGCCACCAGCTCATCAACCGGCAGACCACTCAGCACAGAGAGCTCCGTGACTAACTCAACCAGCTCCAGATGATCATAGACACCAACACTGGTATAGGCTCCCCCGGTAGCGAGCTTGGCAGATGCTTTGCCAATAATTTCATCCGCAACCTCTGGCGAGAACTTACTCTCTACCATCTCTATAAATTCAGAGAAAACAATACCCTTCATATCCGATCAGTTCTACCCATTAGCGCAATAATTGTCTATTCAATGACTATAACCCTTATCCATAACTAACAGCAACCGTCCATTTTTAAATTCTCTTCCCATAATGGTCGTGCTGTAATACGAATATCCTCACCCAGTTTTCTCAGATCAACAATTTGTAGCCTCATTTTTTGACTCATTGATGCCAATGGCAGCTGAAACAGGGGGCGTGCCTCGCTGCCCATCAGCACCGGAGCGGTATAGAGTACCAGCTCATCCATTAGCTGCTCTCGTACCAGTGCACCGCATAGGGTTGCACCCGCCTCAACATGGAGTTCATTAACCTCCATTTCAGCCAACTTCTCCATCAACTGACCGAGATCAACCCCCCCAACCCCCGGCCGCAATGAAATCACCCGAATCTGTGGGTGATCCAGCCACGCCTCAGGAGGCTCACACCCCTCCGCAATCACCATCACAATCGGTGTTTTTATCGTAAACAATCGACTGGATGCAGGTACCCGCCCCTTCGTATCCAGTACCACACGCAGCGGAGGCACCACGCCATTGATCCCCCGAACATTAAGTGAGGGGTTATCGACCACGATGGTTCCTGCACCCGTCAAAATCGCAGAACTCCTGGCCCTCAACTGCTGAACGTCATTACGGGACTGTGGGCCAGTGATCCATTGACTCTCTCCAGAGGCCATCGCTGTGCGACCATCCAGACTGGCTGCCATTTTGATCCGAATATAAGGCCGATTTTTTCGCATACGGGAGAGAAAACCCGGATTCATCTGCTCACACTCATCCGCCAGCAATCCACTCTGAACCTCAATCCCCGCTGCACGCAAGCGCTGAATCCCTTTTCCAGCAACCGCTGGATTAGGGTCTTGCAGCGCAACCACTACCCGCTTGACCCCCGCCCGAATCAGTGCCTCACAACAAGGGGGGGTTTTACCATGATGGCTACAGGGCTCCAGAGTGACGTAAGCCGTTGCTCCTGCAGCCTCGCTCCCTGCCTGATTCAGCGCATGGATTTCAGCATGGGGACCACCCGCCCGAATATGGTGTCCGCTCCCAACCACCCTCTCTCCCTTCACCAGCAGGCAGCCCACACGAGGATTGGGGTTTGTACTGATCAGCCCCTCGGCAGCCTGTTGATGTGCTTTTGCCATCCAGCGATAGTCTGCCGCAGAGAACGCCTCACCATCACTCATCGCTTTTTACTTTTTTTGAGGGCTTTCCCCTGCTGTAGAGGATCACGGTTCTCCCCTGTCAACAGCTGTAGCTGATAGTCATTCCTGCCAAGCAGGGTGTCCCGCTCCATCCGCTCCACCATCTCGCGAAATGCGTTTACATCCTGGAAACTGCGATAGACGGAGGCAAAACGGATATAAGCGACCTCATCCAGGTTACGCAGCTCATCCATCACCCACTCACCCAGTTCGCGAGAGGCGACCTCACGCTCCCCCTTGGTAATCAGATGATGTCGAATCCGCTCAACCGCAGCATCAATATGTTCCGTCTCAACAGGGCGCTTCTCCAGTGCACGCAGAAAGCTACGCCGCAGTCGATCCTCATCATAGGGCTGACGGTTTCCACTATTTTTTATGATTCTCGGCGTGGCCAAATCAACCACCTCAAAGGTGGTAAAACGTTCACCACAAGCCTGGCACTCCCGGCGACGACGTACCTGGTCTCTCTCTCCAACCAGACGAGAGTCGACAACACGGGTATCCTCAGCCCTACAGAATGGACAACGCACGCCCTACTCCCCCCGGAACGGGCTCATTGGTAGACGGGAAACTGGACACAGAGCTCAACCACCCTCTTTTTGATCGACTCAACCACCAGCTGATCCGTCACATCATCCATCACATCACACATCCATCCGGCAAGGGTGGTCGCCTCAGCCTCACCAAAACCACGGGTGGTAATGGCGGGTGTGCCAACACGAATGCCACTGGTTAC
>JABHIC010000273.1 GCA_018671205.1 Gammaproteobacteria bacterium | reverse complement strand
TCAAGGACCTCTCCTATGTCCGAACACTGCAAGAGCAGCAGATAGAGAAGCTGGCTCAAGATGTAGCTCAACGGGAGGGGACAATTATAGGGTTGGAGCAGCAGGCTCAGGCTAAAGAGGAGGAGCTAGCTCAGTTACAACAGAGCTATCAGAGTTTACAGCAAGACAACCAACGGTTGCCCTCCTCAACCTCCTGGAGAGTGACGGCAGGATACCGCTGGATAGGCAATCAGCTGATTCGTGTTAGGCGGTTGGGGGGAGCGGTCAGCCAAAGCGCAGCACACAGAGGGGGATGGTTAGGAGTCATCCGCCATACCCGTTCTATTTGGCGACAAGTGGGGGTGAGAGGGGTAGTAGCTCGAGCCAAACACCACTTCTCAACTCACCCAGCTCAACCGGGCGCCTGGTTTGAGCCACAACAACCGGCTGCAGCGGAAGAGAACCTCTATCACCAGTGGGTTCGTCGCTATGATACCCGGAGTGACAAAGATAGAGCAGCGATCCAGACAGAGATCACCAAGATGGAGTCCCCACCGCTGATCTCGGTACTGATGCCGGTCTATAACCCTAAAAAAGCGTGGCTGGTTGAGGCACTGGATTCGGTGGTCAACCAGCTCTATCCCCATTGGCAGCTCTGTATTGCCGATGATTCCTCAACCGATCCCCAGGTAGGGGAGACCCTGCGGGCATATGCGGCAACAGACTCAAGAATCCAGCTGGTTTTTCGTGAGACCAATGGTCATATCTCCGAGGCATCCAATAGCGCACTGGAGCTTGTAGAGGGCGACTGGTTGGTACTGATGGACCATGATGACCTTCTTGCCGAAGATGCACTCTATCGGTTGGCCGTAGAGCTAGAGAGAGATCCACAGCTGGATATTCTCTACTCCGATGAGGATAAAATGGATGAGCAGGGTAACCGTTTTGATCCTCACTTCAAGCCGGACTGGAACCCAGAGCTGCTCTGGTCTCTCAACTACGTCTCTCATCTCGGAGCATATCGCACCCAACTGGTACGCAGTGTTGGTGGGTTTCGTGCTGGGGGCTATGAGGGGGCTCAAGACTACGACCTGCTCCTGCGTTGTTCAGAAAAGACAAGCAGACAACAGATTCACCATATTCCCTATCTGCTCTACCATTGGCGAGCGGTCGAGGGTTCTACCGCAAAGGCAACCGATGAAAAAGATTATGCCTCGGATGCAGGGCTGAGCGCCCTTCGAGACCACCTCTCCAGACAGCTGCCAGGGGCCACCGTAGAGGCGGGACCCTATCCGACAACCTACCGGGTACACTACCCCATTCCACAACCCGCACCAAAAGTCTCACTCATTATCCCGACCAGAAATGGTCATGCGATTTTGAAGAATGGGATAGACAGTATTCTGCAAAAGACAACCTATAGTAACTTTGAAATTCTCATTCTCAATAATCAATCGGATGAACAGCAGACCATTGATTATCTGGCAGAGATTGATGATGGCGACCAAGTGAGGGTAATTGACTACAACCACCCCTTTAACTATTCCGCAATCAACAATTTTGCCGCCGAACAGGCACGAGGAGAGATTCTCGGGTTGGTGAATAATGACATTGAGGTGATCTCCCCCGGATGGTTAGATGAGATGGTTGTCCATGTGGTACGTGAAGAGGTTGGGGTGGTGGGTGCAAAACTCTACTATCCAGATGAGAAGCTACAGCATGGAGGGGTAATCCTGGGGATTGGGGGGGTTGCGGGTCACAGCCACAAGCACTACCCACGAGAACATCCCGGCTATTTTTCCCGGCTTGCCCTGCCGCAGGAGATGTCTGCGGTTACAGCGGCCTGTTGCCTAGTGAGGCGTACTGTTTTTGAAGAGATGGGGGGGTTAGATGCGGAACACTTCAAGGTCGCATTTAATGATGTTGATTTTTGTCTACGGGTGCGAGAAGCGGGGTATCGCAACATATGGACACCCTATGCAGAGCTCTATCACCATGAGTCCATCTCTCGTGGCTACGAGGATACACCAGAAAAACAGGCTCGCTTTCGTGCAGAAGTGACGGCGATGAAGAAACGTTGGGGCCACCTACTGGCATGTGATCCATGCTATAACCCCAACCTCACCCTGGAGGATGAGCAGTTTAACCTTGCGAACCCACCCCGTTACACACCACGCCACACATCAGGATAAATAAAACAGTGAAAATAGAGTATCTGAACAAGAGGCGGTCTGGCAGCAAAAGAGAGCCAACGGGGGTAATTGCAGCGCTCACCCTATGGCTCTTCTACGGGGGCATCCTCTCACTCTCCCATGCCGCTACCATTCAGCTCCAGGAGGGTACCGACTATTCCCACTCGATCCTTGAAAATCGTTGGGACATGAGTGATTCGGCAGACCTCTTTCCATTGCGCTGGGTTGATAATCTCCAGAGTGCTGTCCTGGAAGAGGGGCTGCTTTCTGCCACCCCTCAAGACAGTGACCCCCATATCTGGCTCAAATTCCCCCAGATCCCCAGCTCACTTACAACTCTGGGGCAACAGCAACCAGTGATTGATGCGGACCGTTTCACCCGCCTCTCCTATTATCTGTGGCTACCGGAACAGGTAATCCCGGGAACCCCGGAGGCCAAAGGGCGGATTGTCTGGCATCACGGGGGAGACTCGATAGAAAGCTTTGATGCGGCCTACTCAGAGTCCGAGCTTTTTCCGGTCTACCCGGGATGGCACCTCTATGAGTTTGACCTGGATACCCTTGTTGTGGGAAATGGGCAGCCGTGGCAAGGGGGGATTGAGGGGTTGAGAGTAGACCCCTGTATGGGGTGCAGCGCCTTCAAACTGGATTGGGCCCGACTATCAGAGGTCAATAGTTCGGTAATGGAGCTAGCAGATATCAGCAGTGATCAGATTCTGATAGACGATGATCAGAACCCGAATAATGGCTTCCTTAACGTAGTGACAAAAAACCAGGAAAACAGCTTTTCATTTGCCCACCTTCCTCCAGGGCAATACCAGCTGACCCCCGCCCCCAATGAATATGCACTGACCTCAAGGGGAAACCTCTGGGATATGGAGGAGAACAGTGATCTCTACTGGGGAGGGGTCTCAGGGTGGAACAGTGCAACCATTGGAAATGGCAGCTTTAGTGGAACAACAGTGGGCGGAGATCCGTTTCTGATGCTCGACCTGCCCCAGGGCAAGCCGATTGACACCCAACGCTATAGCCAGCTCTCTCTGCGGATCTACCTGTCAGAGATCCCGCGGGTGGAGCCGGGTCTGCTGCTCTACTGGGGAGAGCAGCCGGTCACCTTCACGGCCAACAGTGATTTCTTCCCCCTGCAAGCGGGGTGGAACAGCGTACAGATTGATCTGTCTCAATATGCGGCATGGCAGGGAGAGGTTCGCTCGCTTCGCATCGACCCACTGGGAGGGGCACTGGATGGGGTAGAGGTACACCTTGATGAGGTAACACTCTCTGCCGGAACGGAGGCCATCACCCTACATCAACAGCATAGCCTGATTATTAATGCAGCAGCGGAAATTATGCTGCTCGACCCACACCCCTATAGTGGGCAGGACTATGCAACCACTCTGCTGGGGAATACGTGGGATATGAACGAATGGGCCGATGTACCCTCAACCGCCCATGTCGAACAAGAGCAGATCAGTGGCTCTAGATATAGTGCTTACTCAACGGCCACCTCAGACCCGGAAGGAGATCCAGGGGTTTATCTACTCTTTCAGCAGAATCAGACACCACTGGATGCCGACATCTTTTCACTGTTATCCGTAACGATGGAGGTTCCATTTGATGCCAATCAACAGAATGAGTTGACCCGAGGGGCCGTTGCCCGAGTGGCCTGGAAAAGCGATGATTGGGACAGTGGGCTAACCACCGATGATATCCTGCTCTATCCGGGGTTGAGCACCTACCTGCTGGATATGCGCCAGGCCGTGTGGGAACCGGCCTCTGAACGTAGCTGGAGTGGAGCCGTGCGCTATCTGCGTATTGATCCACTGGAGTTTCCAGAGTCAAGGCCTTTTGAGCTGGACGAGGTGCGGGTTATGTCTCTGCCTCAATACCGCTCAATGATGCCGGTACAATATCAGCTCCATGACCCGGAACAGGGGGCAATGGAGGTCGATATCCTGATTGATGGCAACCTGCATCAGCGCAACACAGCAAGATCAGACGGGGTACATACCGCCTGGTTAGATATCTCAACCCTACAGCCTGGGGAGCATACACTCACCCTGCAGGTCACGGATGATCTGGGTAACCAGCAGCAGACCGGGTTGATTGTCCCCTTTATAAAAGGCACCCCCACGCAACTGCTGGAGAACACAGAAAGCATCGACTACAGCAACCCGGCCCCAGGCACAGTGCGAATCCACTGGTCTGCGCGTCCAGAGGCGGCAAACTACCGCTTCTATTACGGATACCGGGGAGAGGAGATGGTGGGGCATATCACCGTAGAAGGTCGACAGAGTGAGCTGAACTTTACCAATATCGCAGCGGGACATTATGTGATTGCGCTGACTCGGCTCGATCAACAGGGCGAAGAGAGCGGTTTTATTGACTACCGGGAGGTGGATGTAGAGTAAAGAAGAGGCAGACCATTTGGGGGAGCTACTTTTTTGT
>JABHIC010000272.1 GCA_018671205.1 Gammaproteobacteria bacterium | reverse complement strand
GGCCAGCACCGGGTCAATCAGCAGGGGGATCTCCGGATGGGGCCGGAGCAGTGCCTGAATTGCCTCACAGTTTTCTACGTTGGCGACCATGCCGATCTTGATCGCGGCAATGGGAAACTCCTCCAGCAGCATCCGCCCCTGCTGGCTCAGCAGGTGGGCTGCAACGGGCTCAAACCCCACCACCTGATGGCTGTTTTGTAGGGTAATGGCGGTGGGAATCGTGACCGCCTGACCGCCGAGCTGACCAATGGTCTCGATGTCCGCCTGAATTCCCGCCCCTCCGGTAGGGTCATGCCCCCCGATGGCGAGAATAATCGGCCTCACCGCTCTGCTCACTGGCGCGCGCCAAAGATATCGGTGCCGATACGGACGATGGTTGCCCCTTCGGCGATGGCCGCCTCCATATCGGCTGACATTCCCATCGACAAGGTATCGAGCGTGAGCCCCTCGTGGTTAAGCTGTTCCAGCGCCTTGCGCAGTGCCCTGAAGGGGGCGCGTTGTTGCTCAAAATCGGCGGTGGGGGCGGGTAGTGTCATCAGCCCACGTAGTCGAATATTGGGCAGCGCGGCGATCTGCTGAGCCAGCTCGGGCAGCTGCGCAAAGCTGACCCCCGCCTTGTTCGGTTCACCACTGCTATTGACCTGTATACAGAGGTTAAGCGGTGCCCGGTCAGCGGGGCGCTGCTCACTCAGACGGCGAGCAATCTTCAACCGATCCACCCCGTGAACCCAGTCAAAATACTCCGCAAGGGGACGGCTCTTATTGGACTGAATCGCCCCGATAAAGTGCCAGACAATCCCCTCCAGTGGCAGCGCCTCAATCTTCTCCAGTGCATCCTGTAGATAGTTCTCCCCAAAGTCACGCTGTCCAGCCCTATAGGCGGCCTCAACCATCGCTGTGGGTTTGGTCTTGCTTACGGCCAGGAGCGCAACCTGATTAGAGGGGTGTCCGTAGTGCATCAATGCATGGTTGATGCGCTGCTGGACCTGATTAAGTTGATCATCAATGGCCATAGGGTAGAGTATACTACCTGACTCCATTGATTGAGATGAGTACGTACTATGATCCCGGAATCCTCATGGGGATACCCCCTTCAGATAGCAGCACGATAGGCTGTTGGCTTACAACGTAGCGTGATGATGCCTCCCTCCCCTCTGCACACCCTACAGACAGTATTCGGTTATCAGACATTCCGCCCCTATCAGCAGGAGATTATTGAGGATGTGGTAGCGCGGCAGGACACTTTTGTGCTGATGCCGACCGGAGGGGGGAAGTCGCTCTGTTACCAGCTTCCGGCGCTGTTACATAGCGGTACCGCCATTGTGGTCTCACCACTGATCTCGCTGATGAAGGATCAGGTGGATGCGCTGGTTGCCAACGGAGTGGAGGCGGCCTACTACAACTCCTCGATCCAGGAGAGAGAGGCACGACAGATTCTGGCCCGCTTTCACGCGGGCGAACTGAAGATGCTCTATGTGGCCCCGGAACGGTTAATGTCAGAGGGGTTTCTGGCCCGTCTTGAGGAGATAGAGATCTCCCTTTTTGCGGTGGATGAGGCCCACTGTGTCTCACAGTGGGGGCACGATTTTCGCCCTGAATATGTCCAGCTGGGGCGGTTACGGGATCTTTTTCCCGAGATTCCGATGGTGGCATTGACCGCCACTGCCGACCTACAGACCCGTGAGGATATTGTTCACCGTCTCCAGCTGAAAAGCCCAAACATTCATATCACCGGTTTTGACCGCCCCAATATTCGTTACAGCGCACTGGAAAAGCGTAAACCGTTTGACCAGCTGCGCGTATTCCTGAGCCGGGTGGAGGGTACGCGTGGCATTGTCTATGCGTTGAGCCGCAAGCGGGTGGAGGAGGTTGCCGAGAAATTGCGTCTGGCAGGGTTCTCTGCACGCCCCTACCACGCGGGGCTGCCGGCGGCACAACGGCTGCAGACACATGAACAGTTTATGCGTGATGAGGTGGATGTGGTGGTGGCAACGGTCGCGTTCGGAATGGGGATCGACAAGCCGGATGTCCGCTTTGTGGTCCATTATGATCTACCGAAGAATATTGAGGGGTACTATCAGGAGACCGGACGTGCGGGGCGTGATGGGCTGCCTGCCGAGGCACTGCTGCTGTTTGGGGCACAGGATATGGTGATGGCGCGTCGTTTGGTAGAGAACAGTGACAATGAGACCCAAAAGCGGATCGAGCTTCATAAGCTCAATAGTATGATCGCCTTTGCCGAGGCGCTCACCTGTCGCCGCCGGGTACTGCTCAACTATTTTGGTGAAGAGCTGGGTAAGGGCTGTGGTAACTGCGACACCTGTTCTGAGCCACCGGAGTGTTATGATGCGACGGTGGATGCACAGAAGGTGCTCTCTTGTGTCTATCGCGTAGGGCAGCGTTTTGGTATGCGCCATGTGATTGAGGTGCTGCGCGGGATGGATAATGAGCGTATCCGTAAGCTGCACCATAATAAGCTGAGTACCTATGGGATTGGCCATGAGCGCAGTGATGCGGAGTGGTCGAGCCTGATTCGTCAGCTCATTCATCGTGGTTTTCTGCTTCAGGATATTGCGAACTACTCGGTCTTGAAGCTAACCCCGGAGGCACGTCCACTGCTGAAAGGGGCGATCCAGCTGGAGTTGGCCAAGCCCCGTATGAAGGAGAGTGGAAAGCGCAGTCGAAAACGGATGGCCGCCGCTACCGTTGAGGGGCGGGATGAGCTGCTATTTGAACAGTTGCGCGGACTGCGCAGAACCCTGGCGGAGAAGGAGGGGGTGCCCCCCTTTGTGGTCTTTGGGGATGCCGCCCTGACCCAGATGGCCATTCATCTACCGCAGAATCGAGCGGAGTTTCTTGAGATTAATGGGGTCGGAGAGAAGAAGCTGGAGAAGTATGGCCCCGCTTTTCTGGAAGAGATTCACCACTATCGATCGGCCACTGCAAAAGAGTAGCAGAGGGCACCCTAAAAGTAGCGTTTTGCCAGTGTGCCGAGAACGGGGATCTGCCAGGTCGAGCCGATCAGCGCAGAGATTAATCCGGCAACCACAGCGGCGCTATAAATCCCACTTAATACGACAAAGAGGAACTTTCCCGATCCGGGCAGCAGCAGCGAGGTGATGGCTATAATCAGCACAACCCAGAGTGCCAACCCCTGACGGGTATGAAAGTGGATAAACTTGTCTTGTCGAAAGTAGAAGAGCGGAATAAAAACCAGAGGACCCAGATAGCTGATTGCCGCCTTACCTCGGGTGGGCCAGAGCTTATCCATCACAAGGACTTCGACGGTCACCGTTTACGCCTCAGTAGCCGTTGTCGTTGAGGTTTCCTGCTTGCCGTGACGGTAGAAACCGTAGGCGGCAGAGATCCCAATCAGCCCTACAGCAACGGGCCCCCAGACGCCCAACCCCAGCCCCAACCCCAGGCTTAAACCCTTCCCGTTCCAGAGGGTTGCAGTCGCCGTCTTTCCCGCCGCTGAGGTGGTGGCTGTGCCGGCTATGGTGGTAGTTTTTGTCGAGGTAACTGCTGCGGCCTGTATCGCCTTTGCCCCTCCCCCTGCGGCCGCTTTCGTGGTGCCGGCTTTGGCCGCAATGGCGCCGTTACGCAGCCCCTCAATTTCAACTCCGGGGGGAAGCCCGTTCATTGCAACCGTTGCCCCTTTGGTCGCAGGGGCCATTTTTGCTGTAGCGGCGCTCTTCACCGCTCCTGTCTTGGCCGCTCCCGCTTGGGTGGCCCCCATCTTGGCGGTTGCCGTTTTGGTGGCTGTGGCCTTCACTGTGGCGCCATCTTTGACCACAGCCCCACTCTTGACTATCGCCCCTTTCTGGATGGTGACATCCTGACCGATCACGGCACCTTTTCCAACCACTGCACTCTGCTGGATGGTGGCATCGGTACCAATGACGACACCTTTACCAATTTTGGCTTTTGCCATAATCTCTGCACCGTTGCCGATGACCACATCTTTGCTGATCATTGCCGATTGGGCGAGATCAACGCCTGCGCCCAGAGTGACCCCTTTCAGTGTGGTTCCTGCGCCCATTGCCTTGACCGCTCCGGCCTTCATGGTCCCCACTTTTACGGCACCTGCCTTGGTGGTAGCCGCTTTTAGTGTTGTGGCCTGTTGCATGCTAGATCCCCCTCTTTATGAAAACTGACAATAATCAATTGATTGCAGTTGCTCAATAGTTGCGATAACGGATATTATTGTTAGTAGTTTCCCGTTATCCTTTTGAATACAATACAATACAATACAATACAATACAATACAATACAATACAATACAATACAATACAATACAATACAATACAGTGCGTATATATCGCATTGCTAATACTGTAGGGTTTCTCTGTTGAGGGAAATGGTGCCTGTTACCTTTTCGAGGTACTCTTTATCCACAGCGATCCATAAAAATGGTGTTGGCCTCGAATACCGGGCCATCGACACAGACCCGTTTCATCGCTGGGCCCTCCGGGGTCTCTACCTGAACCACACAGCCTGCACACCCTCCCACTCCGCAGGCCATAAACTCCTCCAGTGAAACCTGACAGGGCAGGTTGTAGTCGCGGGCCACTGCAGCCACCGCCTCCAGCATCGGGTGGGGGCCACAACTGAAGATTTCGACCTGATTGAGTGTCTCCTCATTGAGCCCCTCAAGCCAGTGGCGAGCCAGATCAGTGACATAGCCCTGATGGGTGCCGGGAAACCCCTGTAGGCGGGCGAGCCGGGTGGGGATTCCCCAATCCTCCAGCAGAGGCATCGTGGCGATTACCCCCTCCGGGATGCCAGGAATCACCATTGTTGAGGGGCTGGGACGGAAAGGAAACGGAACCTCTGAGCCCAGAATGGCCAGTGGACTGTAGGCGCTGTTCTGATAGATCGACTGGGCAATAAAGATCATTGGTGGCATTCCCACACCCCCGCCAATCAGTAGCGGGCGACTCCTCTCCGGGTGAGGGGTAAAGGGGGTGCCAATGGGGCCGATCAGGCTGAGAGGGTCACCAGCCTCCCGTGTGGTGAGGGCAGTCGTTCCGCTGCCGAGCTTTTTGTAGAGTAGCTCAACTGTTCCAGCAATCGGGTCAGCACGCATGATGGAGATGGGACGACGCAGGGTGAACTGGGGGCCACACGCCACATGGACAAAGCTACCCGGAAGGGCCTTGGAAGCGATTTGTGGTGACTCCAGGGTGAGGATATGCTGTTCTCCATCGAGATGGAGGTGTTCAAGAATGGTGCTCTCCTCCTTGAACAGGGTGTTGCGATTAGCGTGGCTCATTGAG
>JABHIC010000271.1 GCA_018671205.1 Gammaproteobacteria bacterium | reverse complement strand
GCTGCTAAGACTACTTTTGTTTTGAACTCAGGGGTGTGTCTCTTACGTTTTGCGGCCATTTTTTATGCTCCTATTTTAAGGTGAATTATGCACAAAAAATTGTCTTAAGTTGCTGTCCTAAAATTGGGGGTAACTTCAGATGTTCAAGGCTCTCAATGATAAAATGGATCTAATTCTCAGTATTGTGCAGAAAAAAAGTGGGGATTCGGCAAAAGTCCAACCCATCAACCTCAGTGCGGGAGGGTGTCGCTTCGCCTCCGAAGAGTACCACGACATGAGAGCGATCATGGATATTACCATCCGCTTTACCGACGAGACAGAGATTCGGGGGCTAAGCTACGTGGTGATGTGCCGTAAAGGTGATGCGACCCCATTTGGAAGTTATCAGATGGCGGTTGAGTTTCAGAGCATGATAGATTCACACCGCAATATTTTGGACAATAAAATTATGGAGCGGCAACGAGATATGATTAAAGAGAAGAGAGAGGCTGGGGAGGCGGCTTAGGGCTCTCTGAAAATAGTAATCGGAGCGCGCCGCAACGTGCAGAGAGGGTAGAGCAATGAATTTTGAGGCATGGGTGGTAGAGAACGAATCGACGGTCCGGCTCTCTTTTTTTATCGGTATCTTTCTTGCTGTAGCACTCTGGGAGCTGCTCTCCCCAAGGCGACTGCTACTACTCAGCCGTTGGCTACGCTGGAGTAATAATCTGGCGCTGGTTGCGCTCAATACCGCCATTCTGCGCCTACTTTTTCCTCTGGCTGCGGTGGGTGTAGCGGCAACTGCCGCTACCGAGGGGTGGGGACTCCTCAACCACACCGACCTGTCTGCGGAAATCACCATCCTGATTGCGGTAGTGGTAATGGATTTCGTAATCTGGCTCCAGCATGTGATGGTACATGCGATCCCCCTGTTGTGGCGACTGCACCGGGTTCACCATGCTGATCTCGACTACGATGTGACCACTGGGGCCCGCTTTCACCCGATTGAGATTGTCCTCTCGATGTTGATCAAGATCGCCACAATTCTGCTATTGGGGCCACCGGTGGTCGCGGTAATACTGTTTGAGGTGATCCTGAATGCAATGGCCATGTTCAACCACGGAAACATCCGTCTACCCGAGACAATGGATCGGGTTCTGCGCACCCTGGTGGTGACCCCCGACATGCACCGGGTTCACCACTCGATTGAGGAGGATGAGGCCAATACCAATTTTGGTTTTAACCTCTCCTGTTGGGATCGGCTTCTGGGCACCTATCGGGCAGAGCCTCGTCAGGGACAGGAGGGGATGGTCATCGGTGTTGAGGGGATGAACCAGCAGGCCAAGACCAACCAGCTGATCGGCATGCTACTACTCCCGTTCAGCAGACAGGCAAATCCTTTTGTCCGTTATACGATTAACCGCAGACGCCGGAACCGGGAGATTTAACCGATGCAGTGGAAACTTTATCTTCGAATCCTGTTGGGTCTACTTCTACTCGGAGCCATACTCTGGGGCTTTAACCATCGACAACAGTTTGATCCGGCACAACTGGAGCAGTGGGTCAATGATGCCGGCTGGTGGGCACCGCTACTCTTTATGGCCATCTATGCATTGGCCACCCCCCTTTTTCTGCCGGGGTCACTCCTGACACTAGCGGGTGGGGCACTGTTTGGCCCCCTGTGGGGAACCCTCTACAACCTGACCGGAGCAACCATTGGGGCGGCACTCTCGTTTCTGCTGGCGCGTACACTGGCTGGCGAGTGGGTAGAACAGAAGTCAGCGGGGCGTCTGGAGCAGTTAATGCAAGGGGTGGAACGTGAGGGGTGGCGCTTTGTGGCGCTGGTGCGGTTGGTTCCTCTATTCCCATTTAATCTGCTGAACTATGCCTTGGGGCTGACCCGTATCTCTTTCTGGAGCTACCTGCTGGCAACCTGGATCTTCATGTTGCCCGGAGGCTTCGCCTACACCTGGCTCGGCTATCTGGGGCGGGAGGCCGCGACAGGCAGTGCCTCGCTGGTACAGAATCTGATGATTGGCGTGGCGCTATTGGCGATGGTGGCCCTGTTACCACGGATGGTCAACCGCTTCAGGGGAGATAAGAGCGGTATCGATGACAGTACTAGAGAGGATAGCTGACCTCGCCATTGGAGAAACTATACAACGGCTTCTATATTCGGACAGATGACGAACTGTTAGACTGCGGTCATGGAGCAGAAAAACAGTTCACTTTTTGAGTCGGCCACGGTACCTGACCTAGACCTGACACGGGTAGATGAGCCGCTGCAGGATCCGCTACAGGCACAACGAAACCTGATGGAGGAGCGGGTGGAACAGGTACCGCCTGACCAGCAGACCCTGGATGATGAGGTGCTGCAGATATTGCAGCAAGACCAGCTCCAGGCACAGTCTGCCCCCCTGTTTGATCCGGCAAATGCACTGATAAAAGCGGGCATACTCTCGCCACCACAGGTGGAGTCTCTGAGGAAAAATGGTGCCAACCGACCCGGTTATGATCTGATTGTCGATGTCATGGAGAAGAAAATTGCTCTGCAGAGGCCGGTTGCAGAGGCACTCTCCAGTGAGACCGGTTTTCAACTGATCCCCCTCAGAAGAGAGGAGGATTTCCACACCGCCGCACTGGATGGGTATGAGCTGGAGCAGTTGGAGCAGGATCGAATTCTCCCCTATGAGCAGATAGGCAGTACGGTAAAAGTAGCCATTGCGGATGAGCGTGGCCTAGTCGCACTCAACCAATTCAAGACCCGTGAACGGCAGCAGTTTGAACCTGCCATCGTCACCCTCAGCAACCTGGAGGATGGCTTCAGGATCATGCGAGAGAAGCTGATCACCTCAATGAAAGGGGCCGATGCCGCGCTCTTCTCAGGGGATGTAATTGGCTTCGTGAATCTGCTACTCCATGCCTCAACCTCGGATGGGGTCAGTGATATTCATATTGAGCCCTATGCCAAAAGTGCGGTCATCCGTCGCCGTATCGATGGGGTGATGCAGGTGTGGCCCACCAGTGAGTTTCTGTTTGAAAATTTTGTTGCGATCACCACCCGGGTAAAGATACTGGCTGCACTCAATATCTCTGAAAAACGGTTGCCACAGGATGGCGCAATCACCATCACTCACGATGACCTTGATGTGGATATTCGGGTCTCCGTACTCCCCGCCCTGTTTGGTGAACGGGTGGTGATGCGTATTCTAAACAAGGGTGCACTCGATATGAATGTCGATGCACTAGGGTTCGATGAGCGTGAGCTGAGCGCACTGAAGCGGGCGGTTGACGCTCCGCAGGGAATGGTGTTGGTTACTGGCCCTACCGGGAGTGGTAAGAGCACAACACTCTATTCCGTGCTCAACCGAATCAATAAACCGGAGCTCAATATCCTCACCGCCGAGGACCCGGTGGAGTACCAGATGGAGGGGATCGGACAGGTTCAGATCAAGGATGAGATTGGCCTCTCCTTCTCCTCGGTACTGCGCTCTTTTCTGCGTCAGGACCCGGATGTAATTCTGGTGGGGGAGATTCGGGATAAAGAGACGGTAGATATCGCGATCAAGGCGGCACTGACCGGCCATCTGGTGCTGAGTACACTCCATACCAATGATGCGCCAAGTACCGTAACCCGCCTGCTCAATATTGGTGTTCCCGGCTACATGATCGCCTCCTCACTCAAACTGGTATTGGCTCAACGGCTGATTCGCCGGAACTGTCCAGAGTGTCGAGAGATCGATGAAAGCCTGCAGCTGACCGATCTGAAACAGCTCGGTTTCCACTCCGAAGAGATCCATTTTCAGAAGGGTGCGGGCTGCGACCACTGCAATGGCAGTGGCTACAAGGGGCGGCGGGGGGTCTATGAGGTACTGGAGATCACCGATGCCATTCGGGATGCCATTGACCACGGTAAAACTGCCGATGAGCTACGTCAGGTCGCCCAGCAAGAGGGGTTCCGTACCATGCAGGAGATTGCCAGAGAGCTGATCGTCTCGGGTGACCTCTCGTTTGTTGAGTACGGTCGTGTGATGTTGATGGAGTAGAGAGATGGCGCGGTTTCACTGGAAAGGATTTGTCGCTTGGCAGCGTCAAGAGGGCGACATCGATGCGACGGATGAGTCGCAGGCCAAGCTACGGCTGACCCAACAGCATGTCACCGTACTGGAGCTGAAACAGCGCTCTGGCTCAGGGAGGGCGGTTGGGGGGCGGAAAAAGCGTAATCTCAAGGCGAAAAAGGGGAAAGTTCCAGAGGATGAACTGCTGGTTCTGCTGAAAAAACTTTCCAGTATGGTGGATGCCGGACTGCCGATTCTGGAGGCACTGAGTATGGTGCGTGACCAGGCCAACTCGCCCGCCATGCTCTATGCCTTATCTGATATCTATCAATATATCGAGCGTGGCCACAGTGTCTCAGATGCCTTCGCTCGCCACCCGGAGACCTTTGACTCGATCT
>JABHIC010000270.1 GCA_018671205.1 Gammaproteobacteria bacterium | reverse complement strand
TCAAGGATTATTTTCCGTTAACACCCCTGAATAGTTACAAGTTTTTTAGCACAAGGGCGGTAATATGGTGGATGCTCTCCTCGTCATCTACGACCAGAATTTTCCAGGGAGGAAGTTGGGCAGCGGTTGAGTGTGGCTGCTCCGGTACCTCCTCTGTGGCAAAGATCAGCTTCTCATCGTCCCCATCTGCGGTAGAAAAAAGTGGTTCATGATCTGTCTCCTCTTCCATTATGTGCTCCCCAGAATTTCCGTTTCCTACCGAATAACTGATTGTAAACGAAAGCCCTTTCCTCTGTCTACCCGTAGGTTACCGGAGCAGAGGTATTCACACCTCTTGTTCGGAGGGGAGGGGGGCAGAGTGGATTTTCGGGAGGTTGTCTCTGTTTTGTGGGATACTGGAGTGAGTTCTATTGACTATCTAAAGGACACCTCTAAAAATGCACTTTTTCAGTGATTGCTGCGTCAGCTCCGTACTCGAGTCCTCATGTACTTGCATGTACACTGCGGCTCTCCGTGCGGTGCTTTCTTGCACTCACAGAAAAATTACTATTTTTAGAGATGCCCTAAATGGAGGAGATTTTGGTGTCTATTGATTTACAAAAAGTTGAAATTCATCCTACCGGGGCTACCCCGCTCTATTCGTCCGACAATCACACTATCTACTGGGTGGGCATTACCGAAGAGAGTGCTTTTCGCTGTAACGTCTACCTGATTGCTGATGGTGATGAGTGGATTCTGGTTGACCCGGGGAGTCGGGCCCATTTTCAGCAGGTGAAAGAGCGGATCTCAACGCTTGTCGCACCGGAAAAGATTACGGGTGCCATTGTCTGTCACCAGGATCCGGATGTGGCCGCTTCACTGCAAGACTGGCTGGCGCTCAACCCCGCAATGAAGGTCTACACCACGCCACGAACCCATGTTCTGCTCCCCTATTATGGGATTGAGTATGACTATGTGGATGTCGAAGAGAACAGCACCCTTCTTCTGCCATCCGGCGCAACCTTAGAGTTTATTGCCGCCCCGTTTCTCCACTTTCCGGGGGCATTTACCACCTATGATCGTGCAACCCAGGCACTATTTTCCGGAGATATCTGGGCCGCACTGGATAGTGACTGGTCTCTGGTGGTAGAGGACTTTGATGCGCATAGAGAGAGTATGGATCTTTTTCATATGGACTATATGGCGAGTAATGTGGCCTGCCGTGGCTACGTCAATCAGCTGGATGGGGTTCCCATCGATGCCATTCTTCCGCAGCATGGCTCTATTATCGCCGCCAACTTTGTGCAACAGGGGCTGGACTATCTGAAAAATGTGCGTTGTGGTACAGACCTGACTTATCCTGAATTTTTATAGGTGCCCTATAGTGGCTATTGATCCCCATGATCCCGAGCTGGTTCAGCTCAGGCGTACCAACCAAATGTTACAACAGCGGGTTAAACAGGCGGAGCGTATTCGTAAGCAGTGGAGTGAAATGGTGGTGAAGCTGCAGCAATCCCATGACCGGGAGAAGCTCATCAGTCAGCAGTTGGCGGAGAAAGAGGCCTTCCTCTCCAGTATTACTGCCAGCATGGATGAGGGGGTCTATGCGCTCAACAGAGAAGGGGAGCTTACCTTTATGAACCCCAAGGCCGAGCAGCTGTTGGGGTGGCGTCAGGAAGAGCTGCTGGGGGAAAATGTACACGATATTATTCATTCGCACTCTTCTGATCATAGCGGGGGAGAGAGCTCAGAGTGTCTGATCCTTCAGACTATCGCTAAAGGGGAGAGTTATGCGGTGGATAAAGATTGGTTCCAGGCCAAAGACGAGACTGTTTTTCCGGTTGCGCTATTCTCCTCTCCTCTGATTGAGCGGGGGCAGTGCAGCGGTGCAGTCGCAGTATTTCGGGATATTCGCAAAGAGCTGGAGACGAAACAGCGTCTGGTAGAGTCTGAAAAGATGGCCTCTCTCGGTGGTATGGTGGCGGGGGTTGCCCATGAGGTCAATACCCCGATTGGTATCGGGGTGACAGGTATCACCCATTTGACCGAGGAGACTCGGCAGTTTCAGCGGGCATTTGAGGCGGGAGAGTTGACCAAACAGGGGCTCTCCAGCTATCTCTCAACCGTTTCCGAGAGTGCGGAAATTGTTTTCTCCAATCTGAGGCGTGCCGCCGATCTGATCAGCGACTTTAAAAAAGTGGCGGTAAACCAGTCGCTCGCAGAGTGTGAACCCTTTTTGCTGAAGAGGCACATTGAGCAGCTATTGCTGACACTCAAACCCCGACTTGCAGAGCAGGAGGTGGAAATTTCGGTGATCTGTCCGGAACAGCTACAGATAGAGAGTGATGCGGGGGCACTCTCCCAGATTCTGACCAACCTAGTTGAAAACTCCCTGATTCATGCCTATCCCGCTGGGGAGTCAGGTGCCTTTCTGATTCGGTTGCAGTATATTGGCCATCCGGGGGATCTTGCTGATGAGATTGAGCTCAGTTATTGGGATGATGGCAGAGGGATGCCAGAAGAGAGTCGTCTGCATATTTTTGAGCCCTTCTTTACTACCCGCAGAAACGAGGGGGGGAGTGGACTGGGTATGCAGATTGTCTACAATCTGGTGGTTCATCGTCTCCAGGGGGCCATTAATGTATGGAGTGAGCCAGGAGAGGGGACACATTTCACTATTCACTTTCCATTGGGAGCCTGTCCGGAAGAGTAGAGGTGCCCAGAGGATGTTACGACTCGCTCTCCAGTTTTAGATAGGGACGGATGGTCTGCCTCAATATCTGTCTGTCGATCGGTTTGGAGAGGAAGTCGTTACAACCCGCCTCAGTAAACTGATCACGATGCGACTGCATGACGTTGGCGGTCAGGGCCACAATGGGGATACGGCTGCCCGCTCTTCTCAGTCTGCGGGTTGCCTCAATACCATCCATTACGGGCATCTGCATATCCATTAAAATCAGGTCGAAAGGCTCGCTGCTTGCCAAATCAACGGCCTCTTTGCCATTGTTGGCCACCGCCACACTCAACCCCATGGATTGCAATATACGGCGTTCCAGTAACTGTAGCTCAGGGGTGTCTTCAGCGATTAATACCTGACCTACTAGCTTCTCATTGAGAACTGATGAGGATGGCTTGGCTTCAGCCCCCCGCTCAGGAAGACTACTGGGGAGATAGGGGAGGATTAACTCAAAAATGGACCCCATCCCCTCTTGGCTGGAGGCATCAATAAAGCCTCCCATCAGTTCAGCCAGACTCTCTGATATAAAGAGTCCGAGCCCACTCCCTCCAAAGCGGCGAGAGATCGAACCATCGGCCTGCTCGAAACGCTGGAAGAGCTGATCAATCGTCTCCGGGGACATTCCCTCCCCACTGTCTCTTACCTGAAAGATCAGATAGCCACCTTCTGTACGGCTGCTCAGAGATACGGTTCCATTTTCAGTAAACTTAATGGCATTTCCGACTAGGTTGATGAGAATTTGGCCGATACGCTGACCATCACCGATCAGTTGATGGCTCTCAGGGTTGGTCTGCCTCACTATAAGCTCCAGGCCGCTATCCTGTGCACGGGCCGAGAACATCTGTTCAATATCTTGCAGCAGTAGAGAGAGATTATAGGGGTTCTCCTCGATGGTGAATTTGCCCGACTCAATCTTGGACATATCGAGAATGTCATTGACCAGCGCTAACTGCCCCTGGCCTGCTGCTCCAATGGACTGGATCAGTGTTTGGGCGTCACTACCCAGCTTCATCTCAGCGAGGAGTTCACTGTTACCGATAATTGAGCTCAACGGGGTGCGCAGCTCATGGCTCATTGAAGCGAGGAACTCATCTTTGGCTAAGTTGGCTTTTTCTGCACCCTCCTTCGCCTGCTGGAGTGCCAGCTCCTCTGCCCGACGCTTGGAGATGTCACTGATGACACCGGAGAAATGGATCTCTCCATTCTTGCTCCAGCGGGAGAGGGAGAGGGAGATAGGAATCTCATGCCCCTCTTTATGCAGCCCCTCCATATCTACGGCTGAGCCGGTTATCCTCTCCTCTCCTCTGGCAACAATGCGTTGAATTGCGTGGTTGTGAGCCGCCCGATAGCGCTCAGGAATAATAGTCGTCAGCCCCATACCTCTGATCTCATCGAAGGCATAGCCAAAGATACGTTCGGCCCCTCTGTTCCAGAAAATAACGCCTCCCTGACTATCAATCGAAATAATTCCCTCATTGGTGGATTGCGTGATGGCCCTGAACCGTTCCTCACTATCCCGCAGGCGCGTACTGATATCATGTACGATCAAGACAGTCCCCTCAAATGAGTGGCCTGTTTGCTGTAGTAGTGAACCAGAGAGGTGGACAGGGGTCACCTCTCCGGATTGGTTTAGTAGTGAGAGGTCGGATGAGAGTCGGCCAGTCTTCCCTTTACCATCATGGCCCCCTTGCATGGAGAGCAGCTGGGTCTGAAAAAGTTCAGCTTCTACAAAAAGGGAGTCAATCGGTTGATGGAGCAGTGCTGCTTCTGTTCTACCCGTTAACTGCTCCAGTTTCGGGTTGACCTGCTGAATGGTTCCTTCGGGGTTGATCACCACCACCCCCTCATTCATCGAAGCCATGATGGCTTGGGTATGCTGGTTCTCCTTCTCGAGCTGCTTTTGCGTCTGCTGTAGTTCAGCCTCTGCAACTTCCCTCTGGTTGAGGAAGCGCTGTAAAAAGTGGTTGATCAGCAGTGCAGAGAGAAGTCCGCTGATCAGCAGAAACAGGGCCTTGGGGAGGAACGCGGCTAGGATTTTGCGGTCAATTCCCTCGATAGGGGTGGTGATACTGACGATCCCTCGAAGCTCACCCACCTTATAATCATAGGCGCTGCTGTAGCTGTCGCGTATCGTTGGTGGTGCCGACGCCTGTTCTCCATGACATTTCAGGCAGGAATTAACAATCCAGAGGGGACGTGCATAAAAGAAATTATCCCTAATAATAGTGGTAAAGATCTCCTCTTCGTCATTGTTACGAAACCAGTTGAGCGCAATCTGTTCATTCGGGTTTGCCCGGTTATTGGGGTTACGAGGGCGATCTGAGGATGTTCTTATCTCGATGCCCCGTGTATCCCAGTTTTTAGTGAACTCTTTACTCACTGCGGGCAGGGAGTGTGCGGGCAGAAAACCAACTGTCTTATCGGTTAAGGGGATGCCACTCTCAATAAACTGCCGCTGACCGACCCGGCGTACCGCCATCAGGAAATTGTAGATGGCATCGCTCTCGCGCAGATGTTGGGTCTGGATATCCAGGGTTGTGGTGTGGTAGGTATACCCTCCCAGCAGAGTGATTGCCAGCACGGTGATGGTTCCAATCGTGAGTTGTATCTGTCTGGAGAAGCTCATGGTTGAATATTATCTATCAGGTTATTCTGTAATGTATCAATTTATTTATATAAATTCATGGTTGTTCTTTTAGCTGTTCGAGGATCTGGAAAGGGTTATCCGCCTTTTTTTCGGCTGCCAGCTTGGTGCGATCTCGCAGGAACTGTGTGGCACTGCAGTGGCTTTCTGGGTGGTTGGCAACCACCGGGATGGCCAGAATCAGCTCATCCTCAATAAAGGTCAGCAGAGAGAATGCCTTCTCATCGACCAGTAGTGGCTCGTACGACTCCGGCAGGGTTCTCTCCTCATCCTCACTGCGGATCAGTGCCATATGGATCGAGCTCTCAATGTTGACCTCCATAGGCTTCATACAGCGCTGACAGCCAAGTGCTACGGTAGCAGAGAGGGTTCCACTCAGGGTGGGGATATCCAGCTCATCTCTGCTGAAGTGGAGCGTTACAGTGACCTCCCCCTGATCATTGACCAGCATGGTGGCGGCGCGTTCAAAAGCCTCGATAGAGAAGGTGTGTTGAATGTGCTTGCCCAGCTGAGCGAAGGCGAGTGGGGAGATCTGATCGGGAAAATGGTTAGTTGTCATTCCGCAGATGGTATGATTCCCGCACCCTCAAGTCAAAGAAAGCATCCACTATGTACCTTCCACTTCCCCTGGTTCTAGGCTCCAGCTCCCCCTTTCGGAAGGAGCTGCTCTCCCGTCTGCAGCTCCCTTTCGAGACCTGCTCTCCTGATATTGATGAGCGCTCACTGGCGGGGGAGAGTCCAGAGCAGTTGGTGGAGCGCCTGTCGGTGGGCAAGGCAGCGGCGGTAGCTGAACAGTATCCCTCTCACCTGGTGATCGGTTCTGATCAGGTGGCGGTTAATGCCGGGGCGGTGCTGGGTAAACCCGGATCATTTGAGCGGGCAGTAGAACAGTTGCAGGCGGCCTCAGGAAAAGTGGTGCAGTTCTATACCGGATTGACGCTGCTCAATAGCGCAAGCGGTGAGCAGTATTCCGAGGTGGTCCCTTTTCAGGTTCACTTTCGTGAGTTGAGTAGTGATCGTATTGAACGTTATCTACGTGCCGAAACGCCCTATAACTGTGCCGGTAGTTTTAAATCTGAGGGGTTGGGAGTTGCCCTGTTTGAACGTCTGGAGGGGAGTGACCCCAGCGCCCTGATGGGGCTTCCTCTTATTCGGCTGGTACGAATGCTGGAGCAGCAGGGGGCACAAATTCCCTGAGCGCATCAATTTTTGCAATACAGGCGATGGGGTTGTGGCGCTGTAGCCGCTCGATGGAGTGAACCCCATAACTGACGCCAATGGAGGCTACTCTGGCACGAGTGGCCATCTCCAGATCATATTCAGTATCCCCCACCATCAGGGCGGCCTCTGGTGCCACCTGTAGGCTCTCCAGTAGCTCAAGTAGCATCTGTGGATGGGGTTTGGATTGGGTCTCATCGGCGCAACGGGTGGCGTGAAAGTGGTTTTGTAGCCCGCTCTCTTCCAGTACCTGATTGAGACCACGACGACTCTTGCCGGTAGCGACGGCAACCCGAATCCCCCGCTCGCGCAACTCCTCCAGTAGTTCGATAACTCCGGGAAAGAGGGACTCTCGTCCTTGCCGAACCCCAGAGACCTGGCTGCGGTAGTGGTCGGCCATCTGCTGAGCAAATTGCGGGGTGGTTCCGGGATAGAGGGCGGTGACCGCTTCATTGAGTCCCAGACCGATGATGTTGCTAATCTCCTCATGGCTGCGCTTCTCTGTCCCCATCTCTCTGATGGCCCCCTGCATACCGCGCACGATGGTCAGCTCTGAGTCCATCAGAGTACCGTCCCAGTCAAAAATTACCAGCGCTACGGGCCACTTTAGAAGCTGCGGCATGGTTCGTTCTGCCTGAGCTTCTCTAACACGGCGTTCAGTTGATCGGGCAGTGGGGCCTCCAGGCGCAGGGTGGAGCCATCCTTGGGGTGGGCGAGGGTGAGTCGATGGGCGTGGAGAAAGAGCCGATCCAGCCCCATCTTTTTGAGCCGCAGATTATAGTCCGAGTCACCATAGCGCTCATCCCCTGCTAGAGGATGGTTGATATGGGCACCATGAACCCGAATCTGGTGGGTGCGTCCGGTGACAATCTCAACCTCAACCAGAGTAGAGTTGTTGCAGGCGAGTTGTGGGCGAAAATGGCTCTCTGCACTTTTCCCTTCCGGGTCAACCCGTACCACCCGTTCTCCAGAGCGCAGTACACTCTTTTGCAGTGGTGCCAGTACGGTTTTTGATTTGCGCATTTTTCCAGCAACCAGTGCCAGATAGCGCTTCTCTATTTCGTGGTTGCGGATCAGCTCGTGTAGGCTGCGCAGTGCAGAGCGTCGTTTGGCAACCAGTAACAGCCCTGATGTAGCCCGATCCAGACGGTGGACCAACTCATAATTCTCGGCCTCACTGCGTAGCGCACGCAGCCCCTCAATGAGACCGTAGCGGATACCACTGCCCCCATGTACAGCGATTCCTGAGGGTTTATTAAGTACTAATAGCCACTCGTCTTCATAGAGAATGGCCTTCTCAATCCAGGCAACAGAGTCCGCTGTCGGTGCGGGCTTCTCTGCTGCAGAGCGAATCGGGGGGATTCTGATCTGGCTCCCGGACTCCAGTCGATGGGTGGGTTTAACCCGTTTTTTATTGACTCGAACCTCCCCTTTACGGAGGATTCGATAGATGCGGCTCTTGGGAACCCCTTTCAGGTAACGGAGCAGAAAGTTATCAATACGCTGTCCGGCCTGTTCATCCGTGACCTCGAAAAAGTGGAGAGGGGTGTTGTTGGAGGGGGAGGACATGGTGCTATTTTAGCTGATTTCTCTGCTCTGGATGGTGTTGTTGTGTGGCATAAATGTTAACTTGAGGGTGCCCCTAAAAATAGTATTTTTTATGTGAGTGCAGGAAAGCACCGCACGGAGACCCGAGGAATGAGGGCGTGCAACCGCAGTGTACATGCGAGCAGATGAGGATTTGAGTACGGAGCTGACGCAGCAATCACTGAAAAAGTGCATTTTTAGAGGTGCCCTTGAGGTATATTATAGGGATGAGATATAAGCTGACCATTATCACTGGGCTCTTGTTGAGTGGGGCATTGATCGCCGGGGTACTCAACTCCACAGAACCAAAAAAGGAGGAGAGAGCGCGAATGGATAACCGTGTCGATAATCAGCTGGAGAGAGCCATCTTTGCCGGAGGCTGTTTCTGGTGTATGGAGCCCCCCTTTGAGCAGTTGGATGGGGTGGTTTCGGTGGACTCCGGCTATACCGGAGGGGAGAGTGTCAACCCCACTTATCAGCAGGTCTCTTCCGCCAAAACCGACCATCTGGAGGCGATTGAGGTGCTCTATAACCCCAGGCAGGTCAGTTATCAGACCCTGCTGGATACCTATTGGCAACAGATTGATCCCACCGATGATGGCGGCTCGTTTGTCGACCGTGGCAACCACTATCGCTCGGCTATTTTCTATCACAGCACAGAGCAGCAACAGTTGGCTGAGGCATCAAAAGCCGCACTGAACCATTCAGGCCGCTTCTCCAGGCCGGTGGTGACGGCTGTGTTGGCAGCAACCCCCTTCTATCCAGCCGAGGATTATCACCAGGACTAC
>JABHIC010000269.1 GCA_018671205.1 Gammaproteobacteria bacterium | reverse complement strand
GACCAGGCCGGGGCACTGTTTTTTCCCTTGAAGTAGGCCACACGACTACGCTTGCCACTATAGACCTCCTGTACCCAGACCTCAGAGCGCCCATTTTCAAAAGAGACGTAGGCGAGTCGCTTACCATCCGGTGCCCAACTGGGAGAGAGCAGTGGCGCGGAGGAGGTCAGCAGCCGCTGTGCCCCCTCACCATCGACATCGGCAACCTCCAGGGTATAGGTGGATTTACCCTGTTGACGTTTCATTGAGATATAGGCGATATGGGTGCTAAACACCCCCCGCACACCGGTTAACTTCTGGTAGACCAGATCACTGACTGCATGGGCAATTTTACGCATCTTCTTGGCATTGCCATCCCCGACCGGGAAGCGGTAGTGAGCCAGCAGCGTCTGCTGATAAACATCGAGAAGCTGTATCTCCAGCAGTTTCTTACCGGCTGAGGAGCGGGTCACCCTCCCCACTACCAGAGTCGGGATCTGTAACAGCCGCCAATCGGTGTAGTTAACCTCCCCCTTGTGGGTGGGGGTGGAGATCATCTCTGCCTCAGAGAGGGGATGAAACTCTCCACTAAGACGAAGGTCATTCGAGACAATGGTTGACCCTGGAAAGGGGGCAACGGCAATCGGCAATGCGGCCTCATTGCCCTCGGTAATCACAATCTCCAGTGCTGTGGCGGCTGAAAGATAGAGGCCACCCCATGCAATCCCCAGCCAGATCATTATGTTTTTCACTATACTCTACTCCTGATGAACAAAGGTCATCTCCAATTCACCTAACTCGTTGCGTAATTCTACCGATTCTGGATAGGGAAAGGGAGCCGCTTGACGTACTGCGCGTTCAACAGAGCTATCAAAGAGTTGATTGCCACTACTCACCATCACCGTCACACGCCCTACCTCGCCGCCAGGAAGCAGCCGCACCTTCACTTTACAGGTACGACCTTTGGGGGTTCTCAGGGGTCTATTCCAGACCCGCTCAATCTGCTGTCGGATCGTATTACGTAGCTTGGAGAGCTGGCGGTTATTGGTCACTGTGCGCTGCTCCCTGACGCGCATCCTCTCCGCCTCTGCACTCGTCTCTGCCTCCAGCTCGGCCTCTAGTGCCAACTGTTTACGCTGTTTCTCAGCGGCCCTCTTTTGAGCCTGCTCTTTTTTCAGTTTCTCATCTACCCGTTTCTGCTCTGCCTTTTTTTTACGCTCGCTCTCTTTTCTCTTCTTCTCTTTGGCCTGTTTTTTCTTCTCCAGCGCCTGTTTTTCTTTCACCTTCTGCTCTTTTTCCCGCCTCTTTTTGGCTTCTCTCTTTTTAGACGCCTTCTCTTTGGCGATCTTCTCTTCTATTTTTTTTGCCTTGGCACGTTTCTGCTGCTCGCGCTTCTTTTTCTGCCGTTTCTGCTCGGCCCGCTTTTTTTTATCCGCCTCTTGCTGTTTTTTGATCTTGGCCGCTTTGCGCTCACGCTCTTTCTGTACCACCCGCTCCCGCTGAATACGCTTCTTCTCTGCTCTCGCCTCAAGCTCTTCAACCGCTACGGCATGGGCACGAATCACCGGGGGGGAGGAGTGCTCTCTCTCCGGTCTCTTTTCAACGGTCGACAGTCCGGTCACGACAACAACGATCAGCAGTAGTGCATGCAGCAGCAGTGAGAGCCCCAATGAGGAGATTTTTTGCTGTAACCGCCGCAGATAGCGACCTACTCCAGCCCCCCCAAGACGAATCATCGCTGTTCCGGGGGATCTGTCACCAGCCCAACACTGGGCAACCCCGAACGCTGCAGAAGGGCCATCACCGAAACCACCACCCCATAGTTCACCTGATGATCTCCCCGCACCAGCACCTGAATATCCGGGTTCTTCTTCAACAGCAGTGTCACCCGTTGCTGTATCTGCTTCTGCTCAAGCGGGCTTTCCGGGTGATCCCCAACATTGAGGAAGAGTGCGCCATCTCGCTGCACCGTCACCACCACAGGGTCTTGACTGCTGTTCTCCACCACGCGTGCATCCGTCTCTGGTAGGTTGACCTGCACCCCCTGGGTAAGCAGGGGAGCGGTCACCATAAAGATAATCAACAGCACCAGCATCACATCAATATAGGGAACTACATTGATTGAGGCCATCGGGCGTTTACGAATCCGCTGCCGACTCATTCTCCTTGCTCACCCTCTACCAGCTCATCCTCCTGATAGGAGGACTGACGGCGCAGGATACTGGAGAACTCCTCAAGAAAGATGTCATAGCGATTATTGAGCCGCTCAATCTCATTAGAGAAGCGGTTGTAGAAGATCACTCCGGGAATCGCCGCAAACAGCCCAACCGCCGTTGCAACCAGGGCCTCCGAGATACCGGGGGCCACCATCGCCAGGGTCGCATTGCTGGTCGCCCCGATCGCACTGAATGAGTTCATAATCCCCCAAACCGTGCCAAACAGACCAATATAGGGGCTGGTTGAACCCACGGTTGCGAGGAAAGAGAGGTTCTCCTCCAGCTGGTCAAGGTCACGATTGAGCGCAACCCGCATCGCTCGGCTGGCACCATCGACCACATCGGCTGAACTGAGCCCTGTACGTTTATGGAGACGCACAAACTCCCGAAAGCCGGCAACAAAAATCCCTGCCATCCCACCGGACTTGCTATTCTCAAATGTGTGAAATAGCTCGGTCAGGTTCTTACCACTCCAGAAGAGATCCTCAAAGCGGTCTGCCGCCTCCTTCGTCTGTTGCAGATCCTGAAGCTTATCGACAATCACTTTCCAGGACCAGACCGAGGCGGCAATCAGCAACAGCAGGATCAGCTGCACCTCCCAACTGGCATCGAGTATCAGTGTAGCTATCGACAGTCTACTGTTCTCAACCATCTACAGCGCTCCTGAAAAAGAAAAAAACCCAACAATATGCTCGACATATTTCATAAATTCCCCAAACACTCATACAGTAATTCAGACATTGGCGAGGGACGAAAACGGGCCCCATCCAGGCTCGCAATCTTGACCGTTCCACTACACAGCAGCGACTCTTGCCCTGATCGACGAACCTCCTGCAACAGAGAGAGGCTCGCCCTACCCAGTTGCTGTAGTGTGGTGGTTACCACCAACTGATCATTGAAGCGGGCCGGTGCATGGTAGTCAATCGCAACCGAGCGCACCGCGAAGATTATCCCCTCCTCACTGAGCATCTGATCCTGCTCAAATCCCAGGGTTCGTAACCACTCAGTTCGTGCCCGTTCCATATACTTCAGATAGTTGGCATAGTAGACCACCCCACCGGAGTCGGTATCTTCGTAGTAGATTCTTACTGGAAACACAAAATGGCTCATTATCAGTCACTTACCTAAGTCGATACAATCAAAATTCAATTCATACCCGCTTTTATCTCAACTTCGATGCCCTTTTGCTACCTGAGGCACAGTTTGCCAGTTCTACCCCAACGATTCAAACACATCGCACCACTACTGTCCGGATAACTAACCACCAAAATTCATTTCACTAAGTATATGTCTGGCGAGAGAATTTTTTCTCCTGTCTCCTACCCAGACAATCTCGCACTAACCATACGGTTCAGACTAACCCCCTGCTCCGCCGCTTCCATAACCAGGTGACGGTGAACTTCCGGTGGTACACGCACCTGAAACTTGCCGCTGTAATTCCGCTCTGAGATTGCCGGAGGCACCTTCTCACCCGACTTCTCCATATCAGACACCACCTCCCCTACTACACTCTGGATACCCGACAGCGCCTTCTCTGGCGTCCCCGCAAGCCAGCTCAATGAAGGGAACTCAATACATAGCCCAATATGCTCTTCATCTTCTTCTGACCAAATAACCCGATAGGAATAGTGGTTGATGTTCATGTCGCTTCTCCCAGCTTATCGATTGCTTTGAGTACCTGTTTAACTTGATACGGTTTTGCTTTGCCCTTCTTGTTCTGAATATTTACCCTAGGATCACCCAACCACGGTGTTTTATAAATCCGGTGGCTAGAACCGCTCTGCCGTGCATCACCAAAATATTCATCACACACCTTACAAAGGTCTGAAAAACGAATATTACTTGGATTGCTCCGCATCGCGCTCAGTATTGATTCAATAGAAGGCACACAAATAATAGTATCATTATTGACACTACTGTCAACCAAGAACTTCCAGTTGGTCATCAAAATGAAAACTCCATCACCAGCTCACAGCCATCAATGAACGGGACTGACGTGGTTCGATGATCCTGCACACCTCAATTTAGAGTAATGACCTTAAACTGAGGAAATTGAGATGACAGAGAGAAAGAAGCAGGAGCAGTGAAGCAGCCTGATTAGGACAGGACGTAACAGCCATCTGGGTAGTTACGATTTTTATCGAGATAGGGTCGGCTCATGCTGTATGATCCGATAAAAAAGAGGTTATTATGGAAATTTCACCCATTCAGAGTCTGTTCAGTGTCATTACTGACAACATTTTCACGCTAATTTATCTTTTCGCTATTGCTGAAGTAGTCATCATCGGTGTCATTGTGGTCTCGATGAGAAGGCATAGCCTGCGGCTTCAGGATGTCTCCAGTAATCTGGTAAAGGGCTTCACCGATGCGCCCGACAATGATTCATTGCAGAAACCCCATGAGAAGATTGATGGTGCCCTTCACTACCTCTCCAACAAAATATTACTGGATGATGATGCCGCAAATATCATTGAGAAGAATGTCTCCCGGTTAACCGAGAGAAGTCTGTTTAATCGCTACTATCTCATCGAGAGTGCCATCAGCGTGATGTCTACTCTGGTACAAGTCTTCCCGTTACTGGGGATTCTTGGAACCATATTGGCCATTGCGGGTACCGCGTTTGGAGATGGAGGTATTGATGCCTCCCGCCTGACAGAGGCTTTTGTGCTGGCAATGGATACCACTATTTTGGGAATCTCACTCTCCGTAGTTTTCATGGTGATCGAGAGTATTCTTTCACCGAAAGTTGAAAGAATCATCAATGAGAGCATTGATTTCAAAAACATTATTACCAAGGTTCGCCTAGGGTAACCATGAGAAGAGGCATCACTAGAAAACAGGTGAGGGTTCAGCTAACCACGCTGCTGGATCTGTTGTTTATTATGATTTTTATCGCCCTCATTCAGCCTAAAAAAGCCTCTGAGTTCGACCAGGAGAGTGTAAAAAAAGAGATTGAGGAGTCCGCAGTTGAAGAGGTGGTGAAGACGGTAGAGACCGAGGTGGTGGTGGAAAATGAGAAAAAAGAGGATATTTTCTACAATAAAGTGATGGTCTTTAATACCTATAACAAGGAGACCAACAACTATGCCTCCACTCGCACCCTGTTCCAGAATGAGTCTGGAAAATGTTTTTTGCAATGGACCAAGATCCCCAATGGCACACGATTTGTGACCGGCGGAAAGTCCGCCTCTCCTATGACCAAAGAGGAGTACGAGTGGGGAAATAACAGAAGAATACAGGAAGAGATAGGTGCCAAGTGTACGGTAGAGCTCCACCGGTTAGAGTTGATCGTTAACTTTGAGTCGGGCACCACGACCTACTGCAGAAGAGGAAGCGAGTATGAGCGATTCCTCTGTAACTGGAGATTTGTCGGCTCCCCCGATGAGCTGGACCACTATGATTACTGGGAGCCCATCAAGGTCTTTGAGCAGGAAAATGAGTCGATTCTGGTGTATGGAAACATCCTCTACTGGACCCCTCCTCCTGAGCCAGAACCTGCCGCCCCCCAACCCAATCGTCGCCGTCGCTATTAAATTCGCACCGACTAAAAACCGGAGCGACCCTTAACCCTACTCTCCGGCAATACTCATCTGCTCAAGTAGTATCGAACCGGTCTGGATATTTCCCCGGAGGTCTGTATCGGCACCTACCTCCACAATCCCGGCAAACATCTCTTTGAGGTTGCCCGCAATGGTAATCTCATCCACAGGATAGGCGATCTCCCCCCCCTCGACCCAGAAGCCGGCTGCACCACGGGAGTAATCTCCTGTGAGGGTATTAACCCCCTGTCCCATCAACTCGGTAACCAGCAGCCCCTCACCCATCTTTTTCAACAGCCCGGATAGCTCCAGCTCACCGTGGCTCATCCTCAAGTTTCGTACCCCACCCCCATTGCCAGTGGTCTCCATACCCAAACGACGTGCGGAGTAGCAGTCGAGCACATAGCTGGAGAGCACCCCTTCGGTGACAAAATTGTTCTGTCGGGTAGCGACCCCGTCACTATCAAAGGAGGCACTGGCTGCCGCCCGTTTTAGGTGAGGCTCTTCATAGACCGAAACCCACTCAGGAAAGAGGGGTTGCCCCAGCTGATCTAACAGAAAGGAGGCCTTCCGGTAGAGGCTCCCCCCCCGAATCGCCCCGACCAGATGACCCAGCAGCCCCCCCGCAATAGTGGCATCAAAAAGTACCGGGGCCTGCCCGGTCTTTCCCTTTCGACTTCCGAGTCGATCCAGGGTGCGCCGGGCAGCCATCTCTCCAATCTCTGATACTGTCTCTAACTGCTCTGGGTCACGTACTGAGCTATACCAGTAGTTTCTTTGCATATCCTCCGAGCCGGGCTCTCTGGCGATCACTGAGCAGCTGATACCGTGACGACTGCTGCCATAACCGGAGAGAAACCCATGACTATTCCCATAGACACGAATCGAGCGGTGGCTACTGACCGATCCACCATCCGAGTTCACCACCCGCGGGTCATACTCCAGCGCAGATTGTTCACAACGCTTGGCCAGATCGATGCTCTCCTCCACCCCTACGCTCCAGGGGTGATCCAGCTCCAGCTCTGGAAATTCGCTTGCCAACTGTTCAGGGTCAGCCAATCCGGCATATTCATCGGCCTGGGTGTAGCGGGCAATATCACAGGCAGCACGAACCGCCTGCACTACCGCATCGGAGGAGAAGTCACTGGTACTCGCGGTCCCCTTATGCTCTCCAAAATAGACGGTGACCCCCATCCCGCGATCTTTATGGTGCTCAATGGTCTCAACCTCCCCCATTCTGACAGTGGAGGTATACCCCTCCTCAACCCGGCTTCCCGCCTCGGCGGCTGATGCTCCCTGGCGCGTGGCCTCATCCAAAATCTGCTGGGTCAGGGTCTCCAGTAGTTGCTGTTCAGACTGACTCATACTTCTGTCCCTCCTACGGTTAGTTCACTCACCTTCAGGGTGGGCTGCCCAACCCCTACCGGGACACTCTGCCCCTCTTTACCACAGATGCCGATTCCGGGGTCCAGCTCCAGATCATCCCCTACCATGGTAATTCGGGACATCACCTCTGGGCCATTACCAATCAATGTCACCCCCCGCAGTGGCTGTTTGATCTTTCCATCCTCAATCAGATAGGCCTCATTGGCAGAGAAGACAAACTTACCGGAGGTGATATCCACCTGACCGCCCCCAAAGTTGGCCGCGAAAATCCCATGCTTGACCGACTCAATCATCTCTGCGCGAGTATGTTCTCCCGGTAACATGTAGGTATTGGTCATTCTGGGCATCGGCAGATGGGCATAGGACTCACGACGACCATTTCCGGTAGAGGGCTGCCCCATTAACCGACCATTGGTCTTATCCTGCATATAACCCTTGAGAATGCCCTTCTCAATCAATACCGTATTTTCTGTTGGTGTCCCTTCATCATCGATATTGAGGGAGCCTCTGCGCCCCTCCATCATACCGTTATCAACCACCGTACAGAGGGGGTTGGCCACCATCTCCCCTAGTCGCCCGGAGAAGGCGGAGGTCTCTTTACGGTTGAAGTCTCCCTCCAGCCCATGCCCAACCGCCTCATGCAGCAGCACCCCTGGCCACCCATTGCCCAATACTACCGCCATTGCACCCGCAGGGGCCTCTGCTGCCTCCAGATTGACCAGCGCCTGTCGAACGGCCTCT
>JABHIC010000268.1 GCA_018671205.1 Gammaproteobacteria bacterium | reverse complement strand
CCGCATTGAGAGCCAGGCGATTGCGCTACGTGAGACCCCCCCTCCAGCCCCTTTTCTGCAGATCAGCAGTACCGCTCCTACCATCACTTTGCCGATGGAGCGCCCCCTCCACACCCCGCCACTCAAACCTCAGCTGGATGATACGGTTGCGGAGGCCGATGACGATCTCTCGATTAACAGTGAGGCGCTGTTTGCACAACACTTTATTGATCAGGCCGCCCTGCGCACCCACCTCCGTCAGGCCTTGCAGATCCGTCCCCAGATCACCCTGCATGAACTTCTGGAAGAGCACCCCTTGCAGCAGGGGCTGGCTGAGTTGGTGAGCTGGCTCTCCATCGCCAGTGATGATCCACACCATATTTTTGATGAATCAGAACACGAAATTTTACAGTGGCAAGACGCTCAGGGAGAGCGTCGAAGCGTGAAACTGCCCCGTGTGATCTACAGTCGAACCCCCATAATCTAACCTCCATGCCCACCTCTGTCAGTAATACCACCGAACCAGAAGCGGACAACAGCTTCTCCTCTGTCACCATCGCCCTCCTTAAGGGAATTCTCTACCAGGAGAGTGATCCACCACTCTGGCAACATCTGCTCCTCCACCAGAGCCGCGTACGGGACTACCTGCGCCAGATTGGCCTGGAGCTGATTCTTGATGAGGCAGAGGGGTACGCCTGGCTGCGCAGCCATAAAACTGAAGAGGGTGAGCAGGAGCTGCCCCGGCTGATCAGACGACATCCGCTCTCCTTCCCGGTCAGCCTGCTTCTGGCTCTGCTGCGCAAGAGGCTGGCTGAATTTGATGCCAGTGGTAGTGATACCCGACTGATCCTCTCACGCAAAGAGGTTGCCGACCTAATGCAACTGTTCCTCCCCGAGAACAGCAATGAGACCAAAACCATCCGCCAGATTGAGAGCCACATCAACAAGATTATTGAGATGGGGTTCCTGCGCAAACTACGAGGAGAGGAGAATATGGTGGAGGTACGCCGCATCCTGAAATCCTTTGTCGATGCCCAGTGGCTACACGATTTTGATCAACGGCTGGCGCTCTATCGCAAACAGTTGGGGGAGGAGAGCAGTGAGTAGCCCCCACAATGAACTCCCTCAGTTTGACTTTGGTATCGAGGAGCATCTGGCGGGTTACCGCCTACAGCAACTGGAACTCTACAACTGGGGCACCTTCCATCACCAGGTCTGGTGCCTGCACGCCAATGGCCACAATACTCTGGTAACCGGTGATATCGGCTCAGGAAAGTCAACCTTGGTGGATGCCATTACCACGCTACTGATCCCGACACAAAAAATTGCCTACAACAAGGCAGCAGGGGCCGGGAACCGTGAGCGCTCACTGCGCTCCTATGTGCAGGGCTACTACAAATCCGAGCGTAGCGAGAGTAGTGGCAGTTCCAAACCCGTTGCGCTACGGGATCACAACAGCTATTCCGTCATCCTCGGTACCTTCCATAATGCCGGTTATGATCAAGACATCACCCTGGCTCAGGTCTTCTGGAGCAAGGATACCCAGGGACAGCCTGCCCGCTTCTTTCTGGTTGCGCAGCAGTCACTCTCGATTGCAGACCACTTCTCCGGTTTTGGCAAGGAGATCAACCAGCTCAAGCGGCAGCTACGCAAGATCGGCAAGCTGGAGCTGTTTGAGAGTTTTCCCCCCTATGCCGCACAGTTTCGCCGTCTCTTCGGCATCAAGAATGATCAGGCACTGGAACTTTTCCATCAGACCGTCTCGATGAAGTCCGTTGGCAATCTAACCGACTTTGTGCGTGCCCATATGCTGGAGGCGTTTCCGGTACAACCCCGCATCGATGCCCTGATTCACCACTTTGATGATCTCAATCGGGCCCATGAGTCGATCCTGCGAGCCAAACAGCAGATCGAACGGCTCACTCCGCTGGTTGCCAACTGCAACCTTTATCAAGAGATTGAGCAACAGGTCAGCAGATGGCGCAGCAACCGTGAGGCGCTAAGCCCCTTCTTTGCCCACCACAAGGAAAAACTGTTAACGCAAAGAATCAACCAGCTACAGACCGCTCAACAACGTATCGAGTCACGCCTGGTGCGACTACAGAAACGCCACAATGAACAGTTCAGAGAGCGCGACCAGATCAAACAGGCCATCTCTCAAAATGGTGGGGATCGGCTACAGCAGCTCACCACCGAGATTGAGGAGAAGCAGCAAGAGAAGCAACAGAGAGAGCAGCGGGCGGCCCGTTATTGTGAACTTGCCCATGCACTGGAACTCAACCACTCACAGCAGATTGAGCGGAACGAACAGTTTATTGACAACCAATCGCAGCTCCATCAACTACAGGACAGGGCGCTACAACAGGATGATGCCTTGCAGAATCAACTCACCGAAAATGGCGTGGCACTACACCAGCAAAAAGAGCAGCACCAGTCACTTGAGCGGGAACTAAACTCGCTACGCCAACGCAAGAGCAATATCAGTGAGCAGCAGATTAAGATTCGCCAACTGCTCTGTCAACAGATCGGCATTGATGAAGAGGAGATCCCCTTCGCCGGTGAGCTGATTCAGGTGCACCCGGAGGAGCGCAACTGGGAGGGGGCTGCCGAACGGTTACTGCACAACTTCGCCCTCTCACTACTGGTTCCCGACCACCACTACCCTGCACTCTCAGCCTGGGTGGAGAAGACGCACCTGCGTGGGCGACTGGTCTACTACCGGATTCGTAACCAACATCCGAACCACCCCATTGATCTTCACCCCGACTCACTGGCAGGTAAACTGAGTATCAAACCCGACTCTATCTTCTACCCATGGCTAGAGTCCGAACTGGGGAGACGCTTTGACTACGCCTGCTGCGAACTGCTGGAGCAGTTTCATCGTGAGCAGCGGGCCATCACCCCTAACGGGCAGATCAAGTCGGGCGGCACACGCCATGAGAAGGATGACCGCCACGCCATCAATGATCGCAGCCGCTTTGTGCTGGGGTGGAGCAACCGGGAGAAGATCGAGACCCTGGAGCTACAGTCCCGCACACTGGAGCGCGCACTCCAGCAGTTGGCGCAACAACATACCGCTCTGCAACAGCAACAACGAAAGAGCCGTGAACAGCTACAGCAGTTGGCCCGGATCCGGGAGTATGGCTTCAATGAGATCTACTGGCAGCCGCTCGTGGTCGAAATCAGCCAGCTGCAACAGGAGTTACAGGCACTCAAACAGTCATCCAACCAGCTTGAGACACTGACCCAACAGCTGACCAAGCTGGAACAGCGGCTACAACAGAGTGAAGAGAAGCTCGACCATGAAAAACAGAAACAGACCCTGAATCTGGAGCGTCAACAGCTCTCCAAGGGGCAACGACAGGAGGCTCTCGAGCTGCTTGATACACTGCAAGCAGAAGAGCAGGAGAGCCACTTTCCACTGCTGCAACAGCTACTTCAGGAGGCGATTGATGAAGAGCAGATCAGCGGCAGCCTGACGATAGAGTCCTGTGACCATCAGGAGAAGACGCTACGCAGCTGGTTACAGAACAGACGCATCGACCCCCAGAGCCGCAAGGCACAGGAGCTGTTACAACGGGTCATCTCCGCAATGCAGGGCTATCGCATGGACTACCCACTGGAGACCGAAGAGCTGGATGACGGTATTGAGGCGGCGGAGGGTTATCGCACCCTGCTGGCGGGGTTACAAGAGGATGATCTGCCCACCTTTGAACAGCGCTTTAAACAGTTACTCAATGAGAACACCATCCATGAGGTGGCCAACTTCCAGTCACAGCTCGCCCGTGAACGAGACACCATCAAGGAACGTATTGAGCGCATCAACCACTCCCTCAACCAGATCGACTACAACCGGGGGCGCTATATCCAGCTGGAGACGCAGACGAGCCCGGATATCGAGATCCGCGATTTCCGGCAGGAGCTGAAAAATTGCACCGAGGGGACACTCAGCGGTTCAGAGGATGAACAGTACTCAGAGGCCAAATTTATCCAGGTCAAAAACATCATCGAACGGTTCCGGGGACGCGATGGCAGTACCGAGTTGGATCGACGCTGGACCCGCAAGGTGACCGATGTGCGCAACAGCTTCACCTTCTCTGCCTCTGAACGCTGGCGCGAGGATGACCGGGAGCATGAACACTATACCGATAGTGGCGGCAAGTCGGGGGGGCAGAAAGAGAAGCTCGCCTACACCGTACTGGCCGCCAGCCTCGCCTATCAGTTTGGTCTGGAGTGGGGAGAGACCCGTTCCCGCAGTTTCCGTTTTGTGGTGATTGACGAGGCATTCGGGCGCGGCTCCGATGAGTCGGCCCGCTTCGGCCTCAACCTCTTTAAACAGCTTAATCTGCAACTGTTAATCGTCACCCCGTTACAGAAGATCCATATTATTGAGCCCTATATCCAGAGTGTTGGCTTCGTCCACAATGAGGAGGGGAGAGAGTCAAAACTGCGTAACCTCACCATTGAGGAGTACCAGGCAGAGAAGAGAGAACATACGCAAACGGCTCAACAACAAGAGCTATGAGTATCAAGCGTACACAGACCATCAACCCCTTATGG
>JABHIC010000267.1 GCA_018671205.1 Gammaproteobacteria bacterium | reverse complement strand
GCGTTGTGATGCGCTCCTGCTTGAGTGTAACCATGACCTGGAGCTGTTGCAGTCCGGTCCCTACCCTTATGCACTGAAAAGACGGGTGGCTGGACGCCTGGGTCATCTCAATAACCGGCAGGCGGCAGAGCTGCTGGAGCGGGTCGATACCACGCAGCTGCAGCACCTGGTAGTGATGCATCTGAGTGAACGGAATAACTGTAAGACGAAAGCGCTTGCTGCGGTGAGTGATGTGTTGGGGTGTGACCCGGAATGGGTCACTCTGGCGGATCAACAGGAGGGGTTTGGCTGGCGTGAAGTAGCCTGACTGGGAGGAGCTGATAGCGATGATGAGAGAGACCATTTCACTACAGAGTGCGCGTCTGCCCGCGCTGGTTTTTGGTCCGGGAGTGGTTCAGCAGGTTGGAGAAAAGGCGGCACAGTGGGGGCAGCGGGTATTGCTGATCAGCGCATCAGCCTCTTTTGATCGATTGGAACAGCGCTTTGGGCTACTGGAGATACTCACTCAGGGCGATCGGGTGCTGGTGGGGCATCGGCGTATCTCGGTAGAGCCCTCACCGCAACAGGTCGATGAGATTGTGACCGAATTTTATTCCCAGCAGGTGGAGGTTGTGGTCGCAATTGGAGGAGGGAGTGTGTTGGATGCGGCAAAGTGCATCGCTGGACTGCTACCCAGTGGTGACTCGGTGATGGAGTATCTGGAGGGGGTGGGGCGGGGGGGGCAATATCAAGGGCCATCGATACCGTTGATAGCGGTGCCAACCACAGCAGGTACCGGTTCTGAGGCAAGCATGAATGGAGTGCTCTCGGATCGCCAACAGGGGTTCAAGAAATCTTTTCGTCACCCCGCTCTGATCCCACAACTGGCGCTGATTGACCCTGATCTGCTGGTGACCTCTCCCCCGGCATTGATTGCAGCCAATGGCTGTGATGCACTGAGCCAGCTGCTGGAGTCTTACCTCTCCACCCAGGCCACCCCCTTTACTGATAGTCTGGCACTGGAGGCCATCGCCCGGATCGGGGGGGGGCTGATCCCGCTCTGGGAATCTGCCGGAGAGGATGCGGCGGCTCGCAGTGCAGTGGCCTATGGTGCGATGATCTCAGGAATCACCCTGGCAAATGCCGGACTGGGGGTGGTGCATGGTTTGGCCGGGCCAATTGGTGGGCTGTTTCCGGTTCCACATGGGGTGGTATGTGGCACCCTGCTAGGAGTGGCCAACCGCACCAATATCGAGGCACTGCGTGAGCGAGACCCCGACTCGGTTGCGTTGCAAAAATATTGTATGATTGGAAAAAAAATGGCTCTTTGTGAGCCATCAAAGGGGCGCTCGAGGAGGCTCGATCAACTCTCCTCCGGGTTGATGTCGCTGGTTGAAAAGCTACAAATTCCTCGCCTCAGAGAGTATGGTATAACGGAGTCTGATATCCCCCGGATTCTTCAACATTCGGATCAGAAGGCGAATCCGGTGGTACTGACAGAGCGTGAGTTTGGCGGGATTGTGCAGGCAAGAATTTAATCCTGACAGTAGGCGAAATGGCGAAATAGAGAGAAAAGGAGAGGCAGATGCATACGACTCTTGTTTATGTTTACGTAAAACCTGAATTCGTGGATGCTTTTATTACGGCAACTGAGAAAAATCATCGTGCCTCAATAGAGGAGCCAGGGAACCGGCGTTTTGATCTAATTCAGGAGGCGGCTGAGCCTAACAAATTTATCCTCTATGAGGCCTATACGACAGCCGCTGCTGCCGCTGCACACAAAGAGACGCCACACTATCTGCAATGGAGGGAGACGGTTGCCGAAATGATGGCGAAGCCACGAAAGGGGATTGTCCATCATGGACTCTTTCCAGAAAATTAGGAGACAGTGATGAAGATTGCGACCGCTTATTCTACCCTCTCTGATACAGAGGCTGCCACCACAGAGAGTTACCAGCAGTTGGAACGGAAGTTGGGGGGGAGTCCGCAGCTGCTTTTCGCCTATTATGCTGCCCCTTATGATAGTGCTATGGTGAGTCGTCTGCTTTCCGAGGCTGCGGGGCCGGGATGTCAGCTTCATGGGGCGACTTCTTGTCTTGGCTCAATGACGGATGAGGGGTTCCACAGCGAAGAGGGGGTCGGGATGAGCCTCTGGGGGCTGGATGATCCAGAGGGGAGTTATGGGACGGGGATGGCGGATATTGGCACAGATCCAGCAGAGGCTGCGGTGGCCGCACTGGAGCAGGCATTGGAGCAGTCAGGGCGTCTAGGCGAAGTGCCTACGCTGGTCTGGATCAATGGAGCCCCGGGAGAGGAGGAGGCGTTGATCGCTGGTATTGAGTCTCTGTTGGGGGCGGATGTACCCATTGCGGGTGGGAGTAGTGGTGACAATACGGTTACCGGGGAGTGGGCACAGATTGCAAATGGTGAATTTCGCCAGAGTGCGGTAGTGGTCACTGTGCTATTTCCCTCCACAGAGATCTCCTACGCCTTTCATAGTGGCTATGATCCGACTCAGACCCGTGGTGTGGCCACCCGCTGTGAGGGGCGAACCCTGATTGAGATTGATGGTCGTCCGGCAGCAGAGGTCTACAATGAGTGGACTGGTGGAGCCATTGCCGAGGTACTACCGGAAGGCGGGAATGTTTTGGCACTCACCACCCTGTTTCCGTTTGGACGTGTGGCCGGTGAGGTGGGTGGCCTCCCCTATTATAAGCTTTCTCACCCTGACGGGGTGACCAGAGAGGGAGGGCTGACGCTGTTCTCTATCGTTGAAGAGGGAGAGACCCTGATCCTGATGCAGGGGACGATTGATAGTCTGGTTCGTCGTGCTGGACGGGTGACGGATGCAGCCGTTGAGGCGGGTGACTTTCGGCCAGATCAGCTGGTGGGAGGCCTCGCCATCTATTGTGCTGGCTGTATGTTAACGGTAGAGCCAAAGATGGATGAGGTTGCAGGTTATATCCATAACGCCCTCAATCAGACCCCTTTTGTCGGGGTATTTACTTTTGGTGAGCAGGGTTGTTTTGTGGCGAATGATAATGCCCACGGCAACCTGATGATCTCTGTGGTCGCCTTTAGTAATCAGCCTGTCGAGCATTAGGAGGCTGTCCGAGACAGCGTTGATTATGAATGCGGTGGATAATGAGGCGGTGCGCGAGGCGCTGATCAATCTGGATCGTTCCAGAGAGAAAGAGCGTATGCTCAGAGAGCAGGCAAACAACCTTCTGGAGGGGCTGGAGATTATCACCAGTGCCACCGGGACGGAGGATATGCTGGGGCGGCTGCTGAAGATGGTGGTTAGCCAATTGCAGTGTGATGATGCCTTTATTCTCTCGCGGGTGGATCAGGCAGAGAGCGGGGGTGAGGCGATTGAGGAAGGGGTTGAGCTATACCGCTGTATTGGAACCACCCACCCGCTTTTTAGTCAGCAGATCTGGAGGGGAGGTCAGGTGTTTCAGCGTGTGCAGGAGGGACAACCGGTGATGCTCTTCAGTACCGCACGGATTGCGGAGTGGCTGCAGCAACCTGAGCCGGTGCGTGAACAGAGTAACTCGGCGCTATTAATCTCTTTTCCTGGGGAGGCTGGCCCCATTCTGATTGCCGCGGTCAGTCGACAGCGTGCCTATTTCAAGAAGATACACTTGGGGCTGATGCAGCGCCTGATTCCGATTGCCTCTCATGCACTTCATACCCTCCATATCAATGAGAAGCTACAGAGCGAGATTGAGGAGAGAAACCGTCTGGAACAGTACTCCTCGTTTCAGGCAGGTATTGCGGATATGAATGTCTCGGTTTTGCATAATATTGGTAACTCCATTACTGGTTCTCAGGGACATTTGCTGCGGCTGGCTCACCACCATAAAAGCCTCTACAGCCTGGTGAAGGTGCTGAATGTCATTGAGTCATGGATAGGTGATGAGCCGCTCCCAGCGGAGCGGAAAAGAAAAATCGAGCAGGTCTCTCAGGGGGCAGCCAGACTGCTGGAGGTGTCGGTTGGGGAGCAGGGGGCAGTGGGTGAGGAGGTGAAGGCTCTTGAGCGCGCGAACCAACATATTGCAGAAATTATCCAGATGCAGCGTGGGGTCTCCCGTCCGATTTTAACCGCAAACTGGTTTAGAATTGATGAGATGGTGACCGATACGCTCAGTATGATTGAGGAGGCACTGGAGAAACGGTTGATCGAGCTTAGGGTGGAGATTCAGCCCCCTCTGGAGGAGCTCTGTCTGCCGAGAAACCCGATTATTCAGATGTTGCTCAACCTGGTCAAGAATAGTATGGAGAGTGTGGATGAGCACAAGTTGAAGAACCCAGACCATCAGGGGCAGATTTTTGTGCAGACTCAGCAGGTGGGGCAGGGGGTGCAGATCAGTGTAAGGGACAATGGCGTAGGGGTTGAGCCAGAGAGGGTGGAGACTATCTTCCTGTTTGGAGAGAGCAGTAAAGAACGTGGCACTGGCTTTGGACTCCACTCAGTGGCCACTTTTGTGAATACGGTAGGGGGAGAAATTGAGGTGCAGAGTGAGGGACGGGGTCGGGGTGCCATCATAGTGGTGCGGTTACCGGTCAATATGAATGAACAGAGTGAGTGAGAAAAGGATATTGTTATGTTGATTATTCCAGCAGGGCCAGCACTTTCACCCTTTCGGGTAGAAAAGATGGCGCAACGGTTCTCAACTGAGATACCTGCGGTGAAACAGGTATCAACCCAGTGGCTCCACTTTGTGGATCTGCACATCGCGCTGAGTGATGCACGGGCCCGGATTCTACATCAATTATTGGAGTATGGACCCGCTCATCAGCCGACGAGTGTAGGTGGGAAAACCTGGGTGGTAGTGCCTCGCCTCGGTACCATCTCCCCCTGGTCGACCAAAGCCACCGATATTGCTAATAACTGTGGACTTGATGAGGTGCATCGTATCGAGCGCGGTATACTCTGGGGTTTTGAGATTGAGGGGGTGCTGGATGAGGCCTCTGAGGCACGACTACTGGCGCTGATCCATGACCGCATGACCGAGACGGTACTGGATGATCGTGAGGATGCGGCGGCGCTGTTTAATACCACCACACCATCCCCATTGGTCACGGTGGATCTGTTGGGGGAGGGGCGAGGTGCGCTAGAGGAGGCCAATGAGGGGTTGGGGTTGGCACTGGCAGCGGATGAGATCGACTATCTGGTGGAGAATTTTCAGGCGATGGGGCGCAACCCCAATGATATTGAGCTGATGATGTTTGCCCAGGCCAACTCGGAGCACTGTCGCCACAAAATCTTTAATGCGGACTGGGTGGTTGATGGAGAGCCGCGCGAGGAGACCCTCTTTGGGATGGTTCGGCAGACCTACCAGAACTACTCTGAGGGGGTACTCTCTGCCTATAAAGACAATGCCGCTGTGGTGGAAGGGTTTGAGGGGGGAAGGTTTTATCCCCACGATGGAATCTACCAGACGACCCGGGAGTCGATTGATATTGTCTATAAGGCAGAGACACACAACCACCCCACGGCAATCTCCCCTTTTCCTGGCGCGGCCACAGGAGCAGGTGGAGAGATCCGTGATGGTGGAGCCACGGGTCGGGGCTCAAAGCCGAAGGCGGGTCTTAGTGGTTACTCGGTCTCCAATCTGAGAATACCGGGGGCAGAACAGCCCTGGGAGCAGGATTATGGCAAACCTTCACGCATTGTCTCTGCCCTCGATATTATGCTGGAGGCCCCGATTGGAGCGGCGGCCTTTAATAATGAGTTTGGCCGCCCAGCCATCCACGGCTATTTTCGCACCTATGAGCAGCGGGTTTCCGGGGCAGAGGGGGAGGAGGTGCGTGGGTACCATAAGCCAATCATGCTCTCTGGGGGGATAGGGAATATTCGTCGTCCCGATGTAGAGAAGCAGACGATTCCACCCAGTACCCAGATTGTGGTACTGGGTGGCCCCTCCATGCTGATTGGTCTGGGGGGAGGAGCGGCCTCCTCGATGACCAGTGGCCGTAGTTCAGAGCAGCTTGATTTTGCCTCCGTACAGCGTGGTAATCCTGAGATGGAGCGGCGCTGTCAGGAGGTGATCGACCGTTGCTGGCAGATGGGAGAGGAGAACCCGATTGTCTCAATCCACGATGTGGGGGCGGGGGGGCTCTCTAATGCGGTTCCAGAGATTGTGAATGACTCTGGTCGGGGTGGAAAATTTGAGCTTCGTACGGTACCCAATGATGAGCCGGGTATGTCGCCATTGGCGATCTGGTGTAATGAGGCACAGGAACGCTATATTCTCGCCATCTCGTTGGCGCGAATTGATGAGTTTCGTGTGCTCTGTGAACGGGAGCGCTGCCCCTACGCTGTGGTGGGTGAGGCGACTACAGAGCAGCAGTTGGTGGTGGGTGATGGACACTTTGATAACACGCCCATTGATCTGCCGATGGATGTGCTGTTTGGAAAGCCACCCAAAATGTTGCGCAATGTGAGCTCAAAACCGCTCAGCCATCCCCCTCTGGAGACCACAGGGGTTGATCTTCATGAGGCACTCTATCGGGTGTTGCGTCTCCCTACAGTGGCCAATAAGTCCTTTCTGATTACCATTGGAGATCGTACCGTAAGCGGATTGGTAGCCCGTGACCAGATGGTAGGGCCATGGCAGGTACCGGTTGCCGATGTGGCTGTGACTGCAACCAGTTTTGATACCTATAGTGGCGAGGCAACGGCGCTGGGAGAGTCTGCTCCGAGTGCACTGATCCACCCGGCAGCCTCTGGGAGAATGGCCATAGGCGAGGCATTGACCAACCTCGTGGCTGCCCCTGTCGAGCGTCTGAATCAGGTCCGTTTTTCGGCCAACTGGATGGCACCGGCGGGTCACCCCGGAGAGGATGTGGCACTGTTTGACACAGTGCAGGCGGTCTCTGAGCTCTGTCAGGCGCTGGATATCTCCATTCCTGTGGGAAAAGACTCCATGTCGATGAAGAGTGTCTGGGAGGAGGAGGGAGAGCAGCGCTCTGTTACCGCTCCACTCTCACTGATCGCCTGTGCTTTTGCTCCAACCTTCGATGTGAGAAAGACCCTCACACCAGAGCTGGTGAGTGACCAGGGGGCGACTGATCTACTGTTAATTGATCTGGGTCGAGGGGCTAACCGCCTGGGGGGATCAGCCCTGGCACAGGTCTATCAACAGATTGGTGATCAGGTGGCTGACCTGGATACCCCGGAGCTGATTCGCCAGCTCTTTGAGCTGATTCAGTCACTCAATCAGACGGGGCTACTGCTCGCCTACCATGACCGTTCGGATGGCGGTCTGTTGACTACCCTGTGCGAGATGGCCTTTGCCGGCCACAGTGGCCTCACCCTGTTGATCGATGATCTGGGGAGTAATCCCCTCGCGGCCCTCTTTAATGAAGAGCTGGGGGCGGTGATTCAGGTTCGTCATTCGGAGCTTGAGGCGGTCGAGCAGCAGATTCACCAGTTTGGGCTCTCTGCCTGTAGCCATCTGTTGGGTACCCCCACCGATGAGGAGCGGATCGTTATTCGCCACCGGGGGCGGATTCTGCTGAATGAGTCCAGAGTGAAGCTGCAGCAAGTCTGGTCAGAGACCAGTTGGCAGATGCAGCGCCTGCGAGATCATCCAGAGTGTGCAGATCAGGAGTATGAGAATCTACAAGATAACAGTGATCCCGGTATTGGTATCACTCTCCCGTATGACCTTAATGAGGATATCGCGGCTCCCTATATTCAACGGGGGGCTCGACCCGCGCTGGCGATCTTGCGTGAGCAGGGGGTGAATGGACAGGTGGAGATGGCCGCCGCTTTTGATCGGGCCGGTTTTGAGTGCCATGATCTCCATATGAGTGACCTACTGGAGGGGCAGAGAGACCTGACCGCTTTCCGTGGACTGGTTGCCTGTGGAGGGTTCTCTTATGGTGATGTGCTGGGAGCGGGAGAGGGATGGGCCAAGTCTATTCTCTATCACAATCGCACCCGTGATGCGTTTAGTCAGTTTTTTGAACGTGAGGATAGCTTTGGTCTGGGGGTCTGCAATGGCTGTCAGATGATGTCGGTGCTGCATGAGTTGATTCCGGGGGCAGACCACTGGCCCCGCTTTGTGAAAAATCGTTCAGAGCAATTTGAGGGGAGATATTCAATGGTGGAGGTGGTTGAGTCTCCCTCTATTCTGTTGCAGGGGATGGCTGGTGCGAGAATGCCGGTTGCAGTGGCGCATGGAGAGGGGCGGGTAGAGTTCAGTAACAACCACCAGCAGCAGGTGGAGTTGGCACTACGATATATCAACCATCAGGGGAATCCAACGGAGCGTTATCCCCTCAACCCCAACGGTTCTGTGGCCGGAGAGACCGGTTATACCACCGAGGATGGGCGCTTTACCATCATGATGCCACACCCGGAGCGGCTATTCCGTGCTGTGCAGCACTCTTGGTACCCGGATGGGTGGGGGGAAGATGGCCCCTGGATGCGGATGTTCCGTAATGCAAGGGTCTGGGTCGACTAGACAGCTTATGCACACTTGCCTCACACCGATAGCAGCCAGGATTTTCGTTGAAAATCTTGCGAATAGATGAATAGATCGGATCAATCTGTTGAGCGGCTGCTGAGGCGTTCCAGCCGGATTATCTACAATGGCTTTGGCCTGCTGCTGTTGATCGTGATACTTTTTCTGTTGATCAATCTTTATCAGGTGCAGCATCTTTCGGACCATATGGAACGAGTCGTTGGTCAGAGTGTGGAAAAAAATGGCTATGCCCAGCAGATGCGGGATGCGGCACGGGAGCGGGTGACCCTGCTGCTGATGGCGCTTTATGAGGATGATCCGTTTAAACAGGATGATCTGTTTGTCAGCTTTGATGAACTGGCGGGTAGTTTTATGCTGGCCAGAAGATCATTGAGTGCGATGGAGTTGACTCAGGTAGAGCGGCAGGCCCTGGATGCTATGTTCATCGATGCGAAGAATGGGGCAGATGCGCTGAATCTGGCTCGTGATATGCTTATTGAGCAGGAGATAACGCCAGAGGTACAGCATCAGGTGGTTGAGTTGATGACGGAAAAGATTATTCCGGCCCGTTTAGGGGTGATCCAGGGGTTGGATCGAATCCAGCAGGGGCAGGTTGAGGCGGGTGATCGGGCGTTAGAGGCGGCCAGGCAGAGTAATATGCATGCCTTTCTGCTGTTGCTGGCCCTTGGTGGAGTGATTGTGTTTGCCGGCCTCTGGATTGCCCGTATGGTGGTGCGACAGAACGGTCATGTAGGGTTGCAGCTACAGCAGTTGAAGGAGGCGGCAGAAAAGGCAGGTAAGGCAAAAAGTAGCTTTCTCTCCAATATGAGCCATGAGATACGTACCCCGATGAATGGGGTGCTGGGGGTGATAGAGCTGCTCCATCACACTCACCTAAGTCAGAAACAGCGCAGCTATCTGCATACGATGGAGAGCTCAGGTAGGGC
>JABHIC010000266.1 GCA_018671205.1 Gammaproteobacteria bacterium | reverse complement strand
GTCCCCCCCCATAATTGATCCAATACCTCAGCGATTGATTTCGCATCACTCTGACCGACGACCAGCGGGAGCAGAGAGAAGGTCCCGAGGAGCTCCTGCAGAAAAGGGAGCTGCACCTCCAGACTATGTTCCTGTCGATGGGGCTCATCATGTTGACCCAGTTGTGGCAATTGAATCACCTGTTGTAGCGCCTCCTGGTCGACCGGAACCTCTCCAAGCGGGGTTTTGAAGCGGGTTGCCTGGGGGGCGGCCAGACCATGAAAGGCGACATGGTGGGAGGGGCCGAGCAGAATGACCCGCTTAATGGTGGTTTGAAGCGGGTAGAGGGCGCGGTAGGCAGAGCCAGCAATGGGGCCTGAGTAGATATAACCAGCGTGGGGAACAATCATCGCCTTGGGGCGAGTCGTAGAGTGCTCTCCCTGCTCAAGATAGTGGCGAACGGCATCACTCAGCTGTTTCTTACCTGTGGGATAAAAGGTTCCGGCTACGGCAGGTTCTCGAATCACTGGTGAGGGCTCCTCTACTGGTCTATAGTCCATTAAAGTATAGCACCAGAGAGGATAATAGCCCGATGAAACCGATCGATCACCCCACCCGTTACTGGCACCGGCTGGAGGATGGGAGGGTTCAATGTGACCTCTGCCCGCGATTGTGCAAAATGAGGGTAGGGCAGCGAGGGCTCTGTTTTATTCGTAGAGCCAGTGAAACAGGGGTGGTACTCACTTCGTATGGTCGCTCCAGTGGTTTTGTGATTGACCCGATTGAGAAAAAACCGCTCAACCACTTCTATCCCGGCAGCAGTGTGCTCTCATTTGGTACCGCAGGCTGTAACCTCACCTGTAAGTTCTGCCAGAACTGGGATATCAGCAAGGCAACAGAGATGGATCGTATGCAGAGTCAGGCAACCCCACAGATGGTCGCAGAGGCAGCGAAGGCATACAGTTGTCGTAGTGTCGCCTACACCTATAATGATCCGGTCATTTTTCTGGAGTATGCGGTCGATGTGGCTCGCGCCTGTCGGCAGGAGGGGATACGCTCGGTTGCGGTAACTGCGGGCTATATCCAGGAAGAGGCGAGAGAGACATTCTTCCGTTACATGGATGCGGCCAATATTGATTTGAAGAGTTTTTCAGATAATTTCTACCATCAACTCTGCGGGGGGCACCTCCAGCCAGTGCTCGATACGCTACTCTACCTGAAGCAGCAGACGGAGGTCTGGTTTGAGCTGACCACGTTGTTGATACCGGGAGAGAATGATTCAGTCGAGGAGCTGGAGGCGATGAGTCAATGGATTATTGACCACCTGGGGGCTGACGTACCACTCCACTTTACCGCCTTTCATCCCGACTACAAGATGGTGACTCTGCCACGAACCCCTCTGGATACCCTGACCCGTGCCCGTGAGATTGCCCTGAGGCGTGGACTTCACTATGTCTATACCGGTAATGTAGAGGATCAATCTGGTGGCAGTAGTTACTGCCACCAGTGTGGAGGGCTATTGATTGCACGGGATGGGTATACCCTCTCTAGCTGGAACCTGACGGCAGAGGGGGGCTGTACTCACTGTGGAACGCTCTGTGCAGGGCTCTTTGATGGTCAGGCAGGAAGCTGGGGAGCCAAACGGTTTCGAGTAGATATGTCACAATTCAGATAAGCTTGGAGAAGAGATCATGCATGACCGAATCGTTCATTTGATGAGAGGGATTGTTGAACTGGAGCAAGGGCTGCAGCAGGAGTTGGAGCAGAAACAGGAAGAGTTTCGCTACCATTTTGAGAAGCGCAGAATTCTCTTTGAGCAGGAGATGGTTGAGTCACAGCGCAAACTCAAAGTGAGCGTGTTGCAACGGTTGCGTAAGACAAAAATTCGTATCATCCTCTCTATTCCGGTGATCTACGGGCTGCTGCTACCGTTGCTGTTGGTTGACCTCTCTGTCTGGCTCTATCAATGGATCTGTTTCTCACTCTGGGGGATCTCCACTGTACGCAGAAGAGAGTACTGGTTGATGGATCGTGAGCAACTGGCCTACCTCAATTTTGTGGAGAAGCTGAACTGCCTCTACTGTGGTTATGCAAATGGTCTGGCGTCCTATATTCGTGAAGTGGCCAGCCGTACCGAGCAGTACTGGTGTCCGATAAAGCACGCACACAAAATTCGGCAACCCCATCCACGTTACTGGCACTTTAGTGACTATGGTGATGCGCCCGCCTACCGAAAAAACTTGCAGCAGTACAGAGCGGATCTGCGCTGATCCCGGAGGGTTTGGTCAAAAGATGAAACAGCGGTTGTCTTGGGTGGTTAATGGGGGCCGGCATGGCTGAGTTGATACTGCTCTACCTCCTCATTGGAGGGGTAGCCGGGCTACTGGCGGGGCTGTTGGGGGTTGGCGGTGGACTGGTGATCGTCCCCTTTCTCTACTGGGCATTTACTGAGCAGGGGCTACCCATTGACTGGATCATGCATCTGTCGATAGGAACCTCTCTGGCAACCATTACCTGCACCTCACTCTCTTCCGTCTCGGCACACCACCATCATAAGGCGGTACGTTGGGATC
>JABHIC010000265.1 GCA_018671205.1 Gammaproteobacteria bacterium | reverse complement strand
TGAAATGCCTTGATCACACTAAATTTTTCTACGCTATCGTGTACCCTTCCCCGCCGTCTCACTCCAGCGGTATCGATCAGGGTGTATTGTCTACCCTGCTCCTCAAAAGGGACCTCGATACTATCCCGAGTGGTACCCGGCAGATCAAAGGCGAGCAGCCGCTCCTCACCAACCAGACGGTTAATCAGAGTAGATTTTCCCACATTGGGGCGTCCGACCACCGCCACCCGGATCGTCTTTTGTTGCGCCTCATCCTCACCCTTTGCCTCGACTGGAAAAGGCTCCAACACCTTCTCCATCAGCGCAGCTACCCGATGGTTATGGGCCGCAGAGATGGCATAGGGTTGTCCGAGCGCCATTGCATAGAACTCGGCAGAGGCGATATCCTCATCCACCCCCTCGCTCTTGTTGACCACCAGATAGAGAACCTTATCCAGTTTGCGCAACTCGTTACCAATCGCCTGATCAGCCGCACTCATCCCCCCTCGGCCATCAAGCAGAAAAAGTACCACATCAGCCTCTTCGATCGCGATCCAGACCTGATCTTCCATCAGTGTCTCAACCCCCTCCGGGTCATCACTCAACCCTCCTGTATCGACCACCATATAGCTGCGATCAAGCCCCTCCCCCCCAAGATTGAGGGAGGCCAGCCCATATTGACGGTCACGCGTCAGGCCAGGAAGATCGGCAACCAGTGCATCACGAGTTCCCGTCAGACGGTTAAAGAGGGTCGATTTTCCGACGTTCGGACGGCCAACCAGGGCAATAACAGGAACCATTCAGTCTGCTCCAAGAGGCTGTCCGAAAATAGAGGGCCTCCACGGTGTGAAGGAACTTATAAAACTATTCATATATCAGTCGGTAATGAGCGCGAGTTTTCCACTATTGCCATAGCTGACAACCGCATTCCCGAACTTCAGCGGAGGGGCTGAGATCCCCGCACTATCGAGCTTGATCCGACCCTGAAGATGTCCATCCTCTGCCGAGATCCAGTGTAGATAACCCGTTGAATCTGCAATAACCAGGCTCTTATCCATCAACAGTGGGGTGGTGGGTCCTCGCTCAACAAGGCTATCCTGCTTCCACAGTGCACTCCCATCCTTGCGGTCAAAGGCCCAGACATTACCCTCCTGATCTGTGAGGAAGAGATAGGGGCCATAGACCATCGGTGCGGTGACGCCACTCACTTTTCGTTTCCAGCGTAGTGCGCCATCAGTTCTGCTCAATGCCGCCAGCTCCCCCTGATAGCCGACCACGTAGACCATATCCTCCTTGACCACAGGGTCAGCATCGATATCCACCATGCGCTCAATCTCTGTCCGTCCTCGCGCAGAGGTCACACTCTTCAGCCACTGCTCCCGCCCTCCCTCTAGTGAGAGCGCAACCACTTCACCACTATCCAGCCCGACAATGACCTGTTGCCCCACAATAACCGGAGATCCGGTACCTCGCAGTGTCAACACCGGAACCTCTCGCTCGTAGTGCCACAGCTTCTCACCACTAAGACGATTGACTGCACTAATCTTGCCATCCACCGTGCGTACCACAACACGCTCTCCCGCTACCGCAACCGGAGCCAGAATCTCGCTCAACAACGAGAGAGACCAGCGCTCCTCACCACTCTCACGATCCAGCGCAACCAGTTGCCCCGACTCGCTACCGAAATAAAGGTTGTGGGAGTCAACAACAACACCGCTCATGATCCGCTCGGAATATTCCACATGCCAACGCTCTTTACCAGAGGGGAGTGCAATCGCACTTACCGTTCCATCGACTGCGGCACTATAGAGAGTCACCCCCAGGGGGCCATCAACAAGCTGCGGTATCAGCCGAACAATCAACCCCGATGTCCCCTCACCAATGGTCTCACTCCACTGGATGGTGGGATGAAGCTCTGCCTGCAACGGCTCCAGCTTCGGCACGGAGTCGGCACTACTGCCAGAGACCCAGCCGCCCGCCGTATCCATCACACCATCAACTGTAGAGCAGCCACTGAGCAGCCCTAGTGCAATGGGCAGTGCCACTTTTCGGAGCAGCTGGCTCATTACTGTTTCACCTCATCCAGCTTCATCTGCAGCAGCTCTCTGCGTGTATCTGTCACATCTGCCAACTGTAGCGCATCCGCAAAGGCGGTAGTAGCGGCACTCAACTCTCCCTGTTGACGCAGTACATCTCCTTTTACCTCACTAAAGTGAGAGCGGTAGATCCCCTTGCTCTCGACAGACAGCTGTCGTAGTGCCTGATCCAGATTACCCTCATCAAGATAGGTTCGGGCAATCCCCAGTTGAGCCAACTGTCGGGGAGAGTCAAAGCTGCTATTTTCAACCACCCACTGATAGTGGACTCTGGCTGCTGCCCCCTCTCCCTGCTCCACCTTGAGTGCCGCCAGAGCCAGTGCCCCATTCGCGGCATAGATGGTCGAGGGATATTGATCAATCAGCTGATGCCCAACCCCCTCCGCTTTTTCACTCTGTTTCTGA
>JABHIC010000032.1 GCA_018671205.1 Gammaproteobacteria bacterium | reverse complement strand
TCGATTCAGGCCGCGATGACAGTGGTACGTAGTCGCTCTGCGCTGCTAGGCATCAAATCCTCGCTCTATGATAAGCGTGATATCCATATTCATGTTCCGGAAGGGGCGATACCCAAGGATGGCCCCAGCGCCGGTATTGGAATGTGTACTACACTGGTCTCCGTGTTAACCGGAATTCCGGTGCGATCCGATGTGGCGATGACAGGTGAGATTACCCTGCGTGGTGAGGTGTTACCGATTGGTGGATTAAAAGAGAAGCTGCTGGCCGCTCATCGAGGGGGGATCAATATTGTGATGATTCCTGAAGAGAATCGTAAGGATCTCAAAGAGATTCCTGAGAAGATTCTCAAGGATTTGGAAATCAAACCTGTCCAATGGATTGATGAGGTATTGGGGATCGCACTACAACATGCCCCGGAACCGCTCTCTGCGAAAGAGGTAGAAAAGGATGCAGTGGCGGTGGAAGATGCCGAAAGAAAGTTAGCCGAAGAGTCATCCAGCGAGACCACGTTGCAGACCCATTAAGCCTAGGTTAAACCTAAAGAGCCGTTCTCTCTCCCCCCCCTTTACCTCTTTATCGCTGCCAGTTTCCTGACTCAAGCTGATAGAAGTGGTGGTTTTGTTGGGCTCGATGTAGTAATTTTTTGCCTACTGTCGTCTCTACAGCGTTTAACGGGGTATTACGCTTGTTGGCAATCTCGCGATACTGTTTTTTTCTTTTCAGATTGATCGTCTCTGCCAGCTGCTTGATCGAGGCCGGGGCATTTTTATTGACAATGCCTAGATAACCATTGGTTTTTTCACCAATATAACCACTATTTTTGGCCTCATCCAGAGGGCTTGCAGAGAGCGGAGCAGAGATAAAAAGAAGAGTGAGCAGGAGTGCTGCCAGTTGGGTGAATGGTGTTACAGAGGGGGTCATACGGTCTTCTCCCGATTAAAATAGGTCTGAATTCTCATCGATGAGCTCATCGACATCCTTTTCGATTTTTACCAGTACCTCATGCTCAATTTTGACATTGAGGTTAATGGTGATTGGTTTATCCGGAACCTTGACCTCTACAGTGGGGCCACAGCCGGTTACTGCCCCGAATGAAACCAGTATGGGCAGAGCCCATAGCAGAGATGAGTTGGTTTTCAGTGCCATATTCGTAGATGAACCTCTGTTTAGTATTTGGCCGCATCAATCATTACTATTAAAATAATCAACAGGGTCTATATTACCCTAGGTGGCTGTCCGAAAATAGAGAACCTACTGCAAATCCCATAAAGATCATAATCTGAGCTTATTGATCTCGTTAAATAGCGACACTATTCGCCTCAATCAATAAACTCACCTTATAATCTTTCTGTGATTTTCGCTACGGCTTCTATTCTCGGGCAGCCACCTAGGAGAGATATTGATGTATGCGGAAAAAATGGCTGACGTCACCTTCTCTTCAGTGGTTGAAGTGAACGGCCCTCTTTTTTTACCATATCGACCAGCCTCCCCTCAACGTTGAAATTAAGCTCAACCGGGTAGCCATCATAAAGCTCCGGGTTACTGCCTGACAGATGTATACCGACCACTACATTGCCCTCCAGTTCGCCATTGATGGTGATACGTAGTTGTTGATAATGGAAATTTTCCAGTGCCTGGATCAGTAGTCTGGAGCTCTCCCCTCCTTGTTGTAGTGCGGCTGCAGCCGCTGTAGCCCGGAAGCGTAGCAGGCCGGGTTGGCGGGTTTTCACCTCGGCCTGCTGTATCACGACCTTCCCATCAATGAATGCTATCGGAATGGCTCCGTTCAGCGTGCCATTGACCTCTAGCCCCTCTAGTTGAACCATTTTACTTAGCGTAGAAAGGTCCAGGTCGCGGATAGTAACGGTGAATGGGGGGGGATCATGATCGGGAGAGAACTCGGTGTCTTGTACGCTGAATGTGCCGCCGGAAAAGGGCCACTGGATCTGTTTGATAGCCAATGTTTTATCTGCCTGAAGGCGAACGATAGCCTCAATATCGTTGATCGGGACTCCCGCATCAAGCTGACCAATGTTAATCTGCTGCTCACCACGGCTCTGGAGAGGGGTGAGACTGCTAAAATCGAGTTGAGTAGATAGCTGTTCCAGATGGATCAAAGGGGTCTGAAAGGAGAGGTTGTCGAGTGTGATTGTGGCACCTGATCTCTGCTCTCTCCCCCAGTGATACTCACCGTCCGCTGAGATGGAGCCGCTCACAGCGCTCAACTGTTTTTTGAATAGTGGAAATAGATCCTGTGGCTGTAGCCCTTGTTCAGCAAAAGTAGCCTTATCCAGCAGGAAAGTGACGCTGCCATCTGCATCAGAGAGATGGTGAGAGAGGTTGAATGTGATGGGAAGGGTTCTGTGGCGACCACTCAGCTCCCCCTGTAGCTGAATGGTATCGTTGCGAAATTGTGCACTTCCCTGGTAGTGTAGAGGGACAATGGCCGCGCTATTGGTATTGGAGGCAGGGGGGGGGCGAAGCCTCAGGGTCAGGTTTTCTACCTGGGCATCCAGTTGGGGACCGGATTGATCAGCGGTTAGCGTAAACTGGGTTTGTAGCCGTTCAAGGCTCAGGTTTTCTGCCGGTAGTTGCAAACCGCCATCTCGACTGTTGATCTCAATCTGCCAAATATTTGTGGTTGGGGCGAAGTGCCCCTTGGCACCGAGATCAAGCTGGAGCTTATTCACCGTTTTCCCATCCCACACCACCCTGGGGATGGTTAGTAAAAGCTCATTCAGCTGAAAGCGGACTGTTTCTGCTTCATTGGCTAGGGGGTAGTGGATCGTGCCCGCTGTATTGAGCGATAGTTGTGGCCCCTCTTGTAGCATGGCCTGAGTGGCTAGATCGAAGTTGACCCGCACCATTTTGGCAGCCCTGTTCCAGCGAAATGTCGCCATAGGCCGCTGTTCTGTGTGGCTATTCAGAGTGAGTTGAGCCTGTTCATTGCGCCCCTGGAGCGGCTGAATCCGCTCTTTTACAGAGGGAGGAAGGGGGGTGGCTAATTTTAGGCTAGAGTTGCTGTTAATGGTTACGCTGAGTGCGCTCTCTTGTTGCTGGAGTAGTGGCCCCTCCAGACGCAGATAGAGGGTACCCTCCATTTCTGTCTTTAAGGGCAGAGCGAGAAGTGCGGGAATACCATGAAAGTGGCTCAGCGTTATCTCGGTCTCTGCGGAGAGGTGGGTAAGGTCGTGGCTCTGGAGTTGCCCCTCCGTGGATAGACCCAAAGAGGGTGATTGTAGCTGGTACTCCAGCAGAGTTCCCTCTGCAGAGTGATCCACTCGCATATCCCCTTCGATGGACCATGTCTCCTCCTCTGTATGGACCATGAGTTGCAGGTTGTTGATGATGAGTTCATCAAAGGGCAGCGGGAGAAGGGGAGGGGTAGGGTGCGGTTTGCCCGTCTCTTCTATGGGTAACCAGGGAATCGTTAGACGGCCCGATTGTGTCTGCAACTGAACCTTGGGGGTGTTAACGGTGATGCGTCTAACCGTCCCCGTCAGGAGCTGTTTCCAGTCGTAATCAATACGCAGACGCTCCAGTTGCAGGCCACCCTGTCCCAGGGTGATCGGCCCCATCTCAATATGGTCTGAATTGAGGGAGAGGATGGTCAGCTGTTGTGGGGGTAAGTCGACCTTTTCGAGAGCCTGGGTCAGCAGCCAGGTTGCCAAAAGGGTCGCTTTCCAATAGAGGGCAAAGGCTATCGTCAGAATCAGGAGAAGCGTGATTACAGACTTTGAATGCCCCCTTTTTTCGGTAGCAGGGGTTGGTGGAGGTCTGTTATTAGTCATCGCGATGCGGATAGGGAGAGGTGCTCTTTATGGTGTCGATATACCCAACCAGATCAGTAAGCCGATATTAGAGAGTAACAGAACCAGTGAAAGAGCGCGCCAGAAGGTGAGGGGATCACGCTCAATCAATGGCTGATAAGTGTCCATTCGAAAGCTGGGGTTGGCCTGGGTCAGGTCAGCAAGGAGCTCCGAGAGTGCGGGGTAGCGCTGTTTAGGGTTGGGGTCGAGTGCCATCTGAAGCGCACTACCCGCCCAGAGAGGAGGGTTCTCATTGTGGTGGTGGAGCGCGGTGAAACGGCTGCGTTGCAATTTCTGTAATACCCTGCTGATGGAGGGGTGGTCCCCAAGAGTTCCATAAGGGAGCTTTCCGCTCAACATCTCGTAGAGTATCACCGCAAGAGAGAACTGATCGGATTGAGCGGTCCCCAGTTCACCCCGGATCAGTTCAGGGGCGCTGTAGTTGCGGGTGGAGTGAACCCGGCTGTGGTCGGTCAGGCTTTTGCACTCCTCAATACCGGAGATGCGTGTCGAACCCAGGTCGATAATTTTCACCGTGCCGTGGTGGTCGATCATAATGTTTTCTGGTTTGAGGTCACGGTGCACCATCTCCATGCGATGGAAGGCACGCAGTCCACGGATGAGCTGTGCTGCAATCTGACGTACCTCGGCAAGGGGGGGTTGTGGATTTTCCTCCATCCACTGGCGTAGCGTGATCCCATCGATATACTCTGTGACATAGTAGAGAAAACGTCTGCGCTCACGTACCGCCTTGATCTCTATCAGGTGAGGGGACTCGATACGTAATCCAACCCACTCCTCATGGCGAAATGTATCCAGATAGGTGGGGTCATCCTCGTAATTGACTGAGGGGGTCTTGATGACCACCTGTTGCTCAGTATGGCTGTCGAGAGCCAGATAGACCTGAGTCCGGGCACTACTGTGGAGTTCCCGCAGGATCTTAAAGCCATCGATCTGCATTCCGGCCGAGAGTTCAGGGGGGAAGGGAAGCTCCTGTAGGCGTTGGTATAGCTCGCTCTCCTCTTCATCCGGAAGCTGCTGAATGGTCAAAAACTGTGCCGTGAGGTTATCGTTGCTACCGTGGCTTAGTGCGAGCTGAAGAAGTTGTTCCACCAGCTGTTTGGGCTCTGCCGCCGCCTGCTGTTCGATGAGCGTGCTGATCTCCCTGTCGCTGACAAACTCATGTACTCCATCCGTGCAGAGAAGGAAATGGTCGCCAGGGTTGATGGTGATTCGGTGGACATCGACCTCCAGATGGTGGTTGATACCCATGGCACGCCCCAGATACTCTTTGTCGCCCCGCCCCTTTATGCGGTGGTCCTGGGTGACCTGCTCCAGTGTGCCATCACGATAGTGATAGACACGGCTATCCCCAACATGAAAGATTGTGGCGGTAGCCGACTTGATGATGAGGGTTGAGAGCGTAGTCACCAACTCACCGCTATTGGAGAAGACCCGCTGACCATGCCCGAGCAGCCACTGATTCAGTGCGGAGTAGATTTTACTGATCGCCGTAGTAACGGTCCACGACTCCGGAGTGCTGTAGTAGTCAGAAACCAGCCCCTGAACAGCGCCTCGACTTGCCTCGGCAGCACCGGCACTGGAGCTGACACCATCCGCGATGGTAGCTACCACCCCTTTACTGTAGAGCAGTTCACCACTGGGAATCTGTAGGTTACAGGCATCCTCATTGGCGGGTTTGATCCCCGCCAATGATTGTTGTGCCGCGATTACCGGAACCATCGCTTACGTTACCTCGATCAACTCAACGGTTCCATCGGGCAGCACCTCTGCCATATGCCCCTCAGGCTCATCCAGGAAGAGTACTACGACCAGTAATACCAGCAGTGCCGCAGCGGCAATGGTGAGGAAGAAAACTTGTGGCTCGACAAAAGAGAGGACGGTGAGGAAAATCACAGCCCCTACATTACCATAAGCCCCGGTCATACCGGCAACCTGACCGGTGAGTCGGCGTTTGACCAGGGGCACCATCGCAAAGACCGCCCCCTCTCCCGCCTGAACAAAGAAGGAGCAGCTCATAGTGGCGAGCAGTGCAACGGGCAGCGCCCACTGGGCATCGATGTGGCTCAGCACAAAATAGCCGACAGATAGACCGCTGATCAGAATTGAGAGAGTCTTCTTGCGACCAAAACGGTCACTGAGATAGCCTCCACCGGGGCGAGCGACAAGATTCATAAATGCAAAACCAGAGGCGAGCATACCTGCCAGAACCGGGGTGATCTCAAAGGTGTCGAGGAAGAAGAGGGGCAGCATGGAGACCACAGCCAGTTCAGAGCCAAAGGTGATCATATAGGAGAGCTCCAGCACCGCCACTTGTTTGAAGGGGTAGCGATCTATTGCAGCAACATCTCCCTTGAACAGGTGACGATTGATCTGCAAGATCTTGAATGTCTGGATTAGATAGATTGAGAAGAGTACCCCATAAATCAGCAGAGTGACCCCCTCCCCATAGAGGCCGAGCTGGTTAGGACTCAGTTTCCAGTTGAGCACCGCAAGTGCAGCGACCATAGGGAGGTTCATGATGAGGTAGAGAAGCAGATCTCCCTTGCTGGATACCTCCAGTGCGCCCGATCTCTTGGGTTTGAAGTAGGTAGAGCCTTTAGGCGTATTGCTGACATTGAGATAGTAGATAAATGAGTAGATAAGCGCCGTAATCCCGGTGAGGCCGATAGCATAACGCCAGCCATCCTCACCACCAAACAGCAGAGCCAGAGAGGGGAGCGTCATGGCGGCAGCGGCCGAACCAAAATTCCCCCAGCCACCATAGATACCCTCAGCAATACCCACCTCACGAGCGGGGAACCACTCACTCACCATACGGATACCAATCACAAAACCGGCACCAACAAAGCCCATCAGAAAGCGGGTGATGGCCAGCTGCTCAAAACTATTGGCCATGGCATAGAGCAGGCAGAGAAGGCCAGAGATGGCCAGTAAAATAGAGTAGACGATACGTGGGCCATAGCGGTCAACCAGCATACCGATAATGATACGAGCCGGAATGGTGAGGGCTACATTGAGGATCAGCAGAGTTTTGACCTCCTGTGGAGTGAGCCCAAAGGTCTCACGGAGGGTGGCCATCAGTGGCGCATGGTTGAACCAGATCATAAAGGTAAGGAAGAAGGCGAACCAACTCAGGTGAAGAATCTTGGTTTTTCCCTGGAAGGAGAAGAGGTTGATGCCGGTAGTGGTCATGAGTGTTCCTGTTTGCGTATATATCGATGCCTTGGGCTCAAGATAGCTAGCTTCAAGCAGACATGAGAGGGTAGAGCAATGAGTGTGCCAGTAGCCGTTTATTTATATAACTGAATGAAGTTAAATGGTTATTTTTTGGATTGATATAGTTTGTGTTGGCCAGAGAATGTGCTATCTGCACCGTTTTGGATAGCCGGGTAAGAGTGTTCTTACTATCTTGGTGCAGGAGATGGCTAGATACTGGTGATTTTAACTAAGCTATTTATATCAGTATCTTATGTTTGTTTTTTGAGTTAATCGGGGGTTATGGGTTAAAATGCCTCGTATGCCTCGCTCAGAATTAATCAGTACGTTTTACCTGATGCTCTTCTGGTGTGTCGCTCTGCTCATCACCATCGGGCTCTTCTATGAGGCCACCTACGCACTTTTCAATGCATGGAGTGTTGGGGTTTGGAGTGGATATCCAGAGTATGCGGGCCCCTTCCGTCCACCCATTTGAGAATACTCTGGGGCAGCTCTGAAAATGCACTTCTTCAGTGATTGCTGGTAAAATATCCCTCTTTCAACTCGGTTCCTGCTCGTGTATCTAAGAGCAGCATTATGGATCTACTGCAGTGGCAAACAATTATAAAGAGACGCTGAATCTCCCTAAAACTGGTTTTCCGATGAAGGCCAATCTCGCCAATCGTGAGCCTAATTATCTCAAGAACTGGGATAAGATTGATCTCTACCGCAAGATGCGGGAGCAGGGGGCGGATAAGCCGAAATTTATCCTCCATGACGGCCCTCCCTACGCCAATGGCGAGATCCATATTGGCCATGCGGTCAATAAGATTCTTAAGGATATGATTCTGAAGTCTCGAGCCCAGATGGGTTTTGATACCCCCTATGTGCCGGGGTGGGACTGTCATGGCCTGCCGATTGAGCTGAATGTAGAGAAGAAGTGGGGCAAGCCGGGGCGTAAGCTGGATGCCAAGGCATTTCGCCAGAAGGCACGGGAGTATGCCGCGCGTCAGGTTGATGGACAGAAGAGAGATTTCCGGCGCCTCGGTGTGTTGGGTGATTGGGAGAGCCCCTATCTGACCATGGATTTTCAGTTTGAGGCGGATATCATCCGCTCGCTGGGGCGCATTGTTGAGAGGGGGCATCTTCACAAAGGAGAGAAACCCGTTCACTGGTGTAGTGACTGCGGTTCCGCACTGGCGGAGGCAGAGGTGGAGTATGAGGACAAGAGCTCTCCGGCGATTGATGTCCGTTTCAGAGTGGTCGATGAGGCCGATTTCCTCAGCCGTTGTGCGGTGGATTCAGAGGGGCGTGGCCCGCTATCGATGGTGATCTGGACGACCACCCCGTGGACACTGCCGGCAAATCAGGCGGTTGCTCTCCATCCTGATTTTGACTATCTGTTGTTGCAGATCGGTTCTGGTGCCGCTGCAGAGAGGGTGTTGTTGGCTGAGATGCTATATGAAGCGGTGCTAAAACGTGCCGAATTGGGTGAGGCAACTATTCTGGGGCGTTGTAAGGGGGCTCAGCTGGAGGGGGTGCAACTGAACCACCCCTTCTACTCACGCCAGGTTCCGGTGATTCTGGGGGGACATGTTACTCTGGAAGCGGGTACCGGTGCGGTTCACACGGCTCCCGGTCATGGTCAGGAGGACTATGTGGTGGGTATGCAGTATGGTCTGCCCATTGATAACCCGGTGGGGGGCAATGGCTGCTTTCTGGATACTACGGAGATCTTCGCAGGAGAAGCGGTTTTCAAGGCGAATAATCATGTTCTGGAGGTGCTGACCGAACAGGGAGCACTACTCTGTATGGAGAAGATTCGCCATAGCTATCCTCACTGCTGGCGCCACAAAACCCCAATCATTTTCCGTGCAACGCCACAGTGGTTTATCAGTATGGATCAGGCAGCACTACGCAGTAACGCAATGGCATCTATTCAGCAGGTACGCTGGATGCCGGATTGGGGCAAGGCAAGAATTGAGGGGATGGTTGAGAACCGTCCAGACTGGTGTATCTCACGTCAACGTACCTGGGGGGTGCCTATTGCACTGTTTATTCATAAAGAGAGTGGTGAACCACACCCCGAGACGGTACGTCTGATTGAGGAGGTGGCACAACGGGTCGAGAGTGCAGGGATTGATGGGTGGTTTGAGCTGGATTCCGTTGAGCTGCTGGGAGATGAGGTCGATCAGTACCAGAAGGTGACGGACACCCTAGATGTCTGGTTTGACTCTGGTGTGACCCATCATTCGGTTCTGGATCGTCATCCTGCGCTCTCTCGCCCTGCAGATCTCTATCTGGAAGGGTCGGACCAGCATCGTGGCTGGTTTCAATCCTCACTGCTTACTTCGGTGGCAATGCACGGGGAGGCTCCCTACAGAGAGGTATTGACTCACGGCTTCACGGTCGATAAAGAGGGCAAGAAGATGTCCAAATCGCTGGGCAATGTGGTCTCTCCACAGAAGATCATGAAAGAGCTGGGAGCCGATATTATCCGTCTCTGGGTCTCCTCCACTGACTATCGTGGCGAGATGACCGTCTCCGATGAGATCCTGCGTCGGATGGCCGATGCCTACCGTCGTATCCGTAATACGGCAAGGTTCCTGCTGTCAAACCTCAATGGTTTTGATCCAGCAACCGATCGGCTACCCGCAGAGCAGATGCTCTCACTGGATCGTTGGGCGGTCGCCCATGCGGCACAACTGCAGGATGAGATTATTGCAGCGTATGAGGAGTACAACTTCCACGTTGTATTCCAGAAGATTCATAACTTCTGCTCGGTGGAGATGGGTGGTTTCTATCTCGATATTATCAAGGATCGTCAGTACACCACCCAGAGCGAGAGTCAGGCACGCCGCTCGACCCAGACCGCGATGTATCATATTGTCGAGGCGATGGTGCGCTGGTTGGCGCCAATCACCAGCTTTACTGCAGATGAGATCTGGAGTTTTCTGCCGGGAGAGCGTAGCGAGAGTGTGTTTCTGTCGTCGTTTTATCAAGAGTTGTTCCCGATGGCATCCACGGATTTGTTGGATGTGGCGGCCTGGGACGAGATTATGCTGGTGCGTACCGAAGTGGCCCGGTCTCTGGAGCGGCTGCGGAAAGAGGGGGCGATCGGCTCAGGACTGGATGCGGAGGTTGATCTCTATTGTGATGAGTCACTCTATGGGCTGCTGTCCAAGCTGGAGGATGAGTTGCGCTTTGTGTTGATCACCTCTTATGCACGAATCCATCGGCTCGGTGAGGCCGCAACAGATGCCGAGAGTACGGCGCTGGAGGGGCTGAAGCTGCAGGTGAGCCGTTCTGCAGAGGAGAAGTGTGTCCGTTGTTGGCATCACCGTGAGGATGTGGGGGAGAATAGTGAACACCCTGAGTTGTGTGGGCGCTGTGTCGATAATGTAACGGCTACGGGTGAGCAGCGTCTCTATGCCTGATCTCCCTGAAATGGATCATAAAAAGAGCCCGTCACTGAAGTGGCTGAGACTCTCCGCACTGGTGCTATTCCTTGATCAGGGCAGTAAGATTCTGGCAGAGTACTATCTGCAGCTCTATCAACAGGTGGAGCTGCTCCCCTTTATGAACCTGACCCTGATGCAAAACAAGGGGGCAGCCTTCAGTTTTTTGGCGGATGCCGGGGGCTGGCAACGTTGGTTTTTTGTGCTGCTCACGTTGATCATCACCGTTTTTCTGCTACGCTGGCTGCGTACATTGAGTGAAAAAGAGAGGGGACTATCCATTGCTCTTGCACTGGTTATTGGTGGTGCAATTGGCAACCTGATAGATCGGGTTCAAAATGGTTATGTGATTGATTTCCTGGACTTTCATGCGGTGGGGTGGCACTGGCCCACATTCAATGTTGCCGACAGCGCGATCTTCATTGGTGCAGTGATTTTGGTCTGGGATGCTCTTTTGGGGGGTGGTGAGAAGGATAATACGGTATGATCCCCCCGCAACACCTTACTATAAATAGATGCTATCCATTATGACAGACTCAACCCTCGCCAAACGTATTGACGACTACCGTCTCACACTGCTCGGAAAAGAGTATGTCCCACTGATGTTGGGGGGGATGGGAGTTGATATCTCCACCCGGGAACTGGCACTGGTTTTTGCTCAGCAGGGGGGCATTGGTCACCTCTCCGATGCGATGATCCCTACGGTGATCGACAGGCACTTCAAAACCCGCTATGTTGGGGACCGGCTGAAACAGTACAAAGGCAATGTTGGTAATCCGGACAAGTCTATTGTCCAGTTTGATCTGGATGAGCTGCGTGAGGCGCAGATCCGTCATGTGGATGAGGCGATGTCGGCCAAACGTGGTGATGGGGGGGTCTTTATCAACTGTATGGAGAAGCTCACCATGAATAACCCTAAGGCGACCCTCAAGGTGCGTCTTAATGCGGCACTGGATGCAGGGATTGATGGGATCACCCTGAGTGCAGGGCTCCATTTAGGGTCGCTGGATCTGATCAAAGATAACCCCCGTTTTCGTCAGGTACCGATTGGTATTATTGTCTCCTCTGTGCGCGCACTGAAACTCTTTCTGAAGCGCGCCGCTTGCCTAGATCGTCTGCCCGATTTTGTGGTGGTTGAAGGGCCGCTGGCGGGGGGGCATCTCGGCTTTGGTCTCGATTGGGCAAAGTATGATCTTGCCACTATCAATCAGGAGGTGATTGACTACCTGCGTGATTCGGATCTCTCTATTCCAGTCATTCCGGCAGGGGGGATTTTTACCGGCAGCGATGGCGCTGAGTATCTGGCGAATGGCTCTTCAGCGGTACAGGTCTCGACCCGTTTTACCATTGCCAAAGAGTGTGGGTTGACCGATCTGGCCAAACAGGCCTACTTTGCAGCAGAAGAGAGTGATATTGAGGTCAATACCCTCTCACCGACCGGCTATCCGATGCGGATGTTGAAGAGCAGCCCGGCGATCCACTCCGGGATTCGTCCTAATTGTGAATCTTATGGCTATGTGCTGGATAGTAAAGGGCACTGCAGCTATGTGGATGCCTACAATGAGGTGCTTGCTGCTCACCCAAATGAGAAAAAGATTTCGGTAGAGGATAAGATCTGTCTCTGTACTCACATGCGCAAATACAAGGTCTGGACCTGTGGACACTACACTTACCGTTTGAAAGATACCGCCAAACAGAACGAGGATGGTAGTTATCAGCAGCCCTCTGCGGAACATCTGTTCAGAGACTACCAGTTCAGTACCCATAACGAGATCAAAAAACCGGAGTAGCCACCTGTCCGGGAATAGCTATCAGCGCCCTCTCCTGCTTTGATCGTCCCAGACCCTCTGAATAGGATTGCAGTTGCCACTGAGGTTCCTGAGCAGGTGCTCAGAGCAGCGCAGCTGGCGGAGCGTTTAGGAGTTCCTCTGGCTGAGGAGGGTAGTTCGTCCGATTTTCTCCTTATCTACACCGCACAACATCTGGAGCTGCAAAAAATAGGCTCTAGGATGGGGGGGGTCTATGCCGATTTTGTTACCGGCAGGGCGGCTCACCGTCTCCGTTATGGGGGGGGCAGAGGGCAGTTGATTGCCAGAGCGGTGGGGCTGAAAAAGGGGGAGACCCCTGCTATTCTGGATCTGACTGCGGGGCTGGGACGAGATGCTTTTGTGCTGGCCTCACTGGGTTGTGTCGTTACACTGGTTGAGCGCTCTTCTATCGTTGCTGCACTATTACGGGATGGGTTGGAGCGCGCTCTGGGGGACTCAACGACAGCTGGGGTAGTGCAGCGGATGGGGCTGGAAGAGGTAGATGCGGGAGATTATCTCCGCCAGTTGGGGCGACAGATAGCCCCCGCTGTCTGTTATCTCGACCCCATGTATCCCCACACAAAAAAGAGCGCGTTGCCGGGGAAAGAGATGCGGCTGTTTCGGGAGGTGGTTGGCGAAGACCTGGATGCGGCTGCGGTATTGAATCATGCCCGGCAAGTGGCAACCAAACGGGTTGTGGTGAAGCGTCCTCGTAAGGCAAAGTGTCTGATTGCCGAGAAGCCAGATTTTCAGATCATAGGGAAAAGTACCCGCTATGATATCTACCTAACCGCCAATGAGAGTAAGTGATGAGCAGAGAATTATTGATTTTACGTCATGCCAAATCAGACTGGGACAGTGGCAGTGCGACAGATTTTGGACGCCCCTTGAATCAACGGGGTAGATCTGATGCGCCTCGAATAGGTCACTGGATGAAGGGAGAAGGGTTACAGCCAGACTATATCCTCTCTTCCCCCGCTCAGCGGGCAAGAGAGACGGTGCTTGCCGTGTGTGCGGAGCTGGGTCAGGGGGAGCAGCAGGTTCACTGGGAACCGCGCATCTATGAGGCATCAGTCGATACGCTGCTCCAACTGCTGGAAGCGTTGCCTGCAGAGGCTACCCGCATTCTACTGGTAGGGCATAATCCAGGCCTAGAGGGGTTGGTCTACCTACTGAGTGGAGATGGAGTGCCTCTCAATGAGCGTGGCAAAGGGTTGACGACAGCCAATCTGGTCCAACTGGAGATTCCTGCCGCGCAAGAGTCTCTGGGGCGGCGATGTGCGCAGTTACGGCAACTGGTTCGTCCTTCTGATTGTTGATGATTCATCACGTATGGTAAGGTTTGGTTATTAATAGATAGGGTTAACGTTCTCTCGGTCAATGAAAAACACAGTATTAGTTGTTGATGATGATCTATCGGTATTAGAGACCTACCGTTTAATCCTCTCCCCAAGCTCTGAACAAGTGGAGGATGGGGAGTTTGCTGTGCTGGATGCACTGTTTGAGGAGGAGGGAGAGGGTGCGGAGAAGGTGGACCCCCTATCCTTCACGCTGATTGAGGCATCTTCCGGAGAAGAGGCTCTGGAACTGATGGATCAGAGTCTGGATTCAGAAGAGAAGATTGCGGTCGCCCTGGTCGATATGCGTATGCCATCCGGAATTGATGGGCTGGAGACCTCGATTCGATTGAGAGAGCGAGATCCGAACCTCTATATCATTATTGTTACCAGCTATAATGATTATAAGATCGAGGAGATCCAGTCTGCGCTACAGCATGACTTTATCTTGTTGGGCAAGCCGGTTAAATCAGAAGAGTTTATACAGATTGTCCGTAATGCGGTGATCTCTTATTCCCGATATGAGAACCTCAGCCAGTCGCTCATCTCCTCACTGGATGAGCAGGCGAGTGGGAGTATGGAGGGAGGAAAGCTACTGGTTGTGGATGATGATCCACTGGTCAGGCAGTTCTGTTCTTTCCTGTTCGGTAGTGAGTTTGGTTATGAGGTCTCACAGGCCAGCAGTGGTCAAGAGGCGCTGGCAATTGTTGAACAGGTTGAGCCTGATCTGATTTTGCTCGACATTATTATGCCCATAATGGATGGGTTTGAGGTCTGTCAGCGACTGAAATCCAACCCTGCAGTTAGCCAGGTTCCTGTTATTTTTATCACCGCTAAAGGGGGGGATAGTGATGTCCTTCAGGGGTTCAAGGTGGGTGGTGCCGATTATGTAACCAAACCATTTTCGAAAGAGATACTGCGTGCCAGGGTGGAGATTCACCTTAATCAGTACCGTAGTCAGCGTCATGCAGCCTACCGGGAACATCATCGTCAGTTGAAAATGATGTGTTCACTGAATGAGGGGGTGATTATTACGGATCAGCTTGGTATTGTGGTTGATGTCAACGATGTGGTTGAGCAGATGACCAGAATGGAGAGAGATGCCTTGCTGGGACAACCACTTCATGCGCTGTTTGTGGATGATCTAAAGGAGGAGCGGCTCTCTCTCTCTGTTGGGGGGCTTCAGCATCTGGAGGAGCAACTTCGGAGACTGCAGCAGAGCCGTTCTCTCTTTTTTGCGCAGCTGATCGAGGATGCCCCAATCGGCATTGCGGAGCTCGACCCTCAGCAGGGGGGGATCTGTCGAGCCAACCAAAAGCTTAGGCAGATGGTGGGTTGGGAGGATGAGAAGAGTGTCGGTGGTACGCTTGAGCGACATATCCCCGGGCTGTCTGTTCTGCTCAAAGAGCAGGAGTGGGGGGTGACCAGTGAGCCGTTGATACTGCACCCTCTGGAAGAGGGCAAAGAGAGTAAGGTTTGTGTCGGTTTTTTCCCCTTCTATATCCAGCGCGAGGGTGACAAAGGGGTGCGAGTGGTTGTGCTGGTTCGTCAACTGGAGAGCGAACTGGACTGGGCTCTGGCTCGTCTTACCCCTTTTGGTCAGCTGTTTGAAGGGAGTGGTGGGAGCGAATGGAGACTGAAGATGGTGCAAGGTGGCTATACATCG
>JABHIC010000031.1 GCA_018671205.1 Gammaproteobacteria bacterium | reverse complement strand
GGTCATGTGACCCGGGGATGGCTCGGGGTGATGATTCAGCCGGTCACCCACGATCTGGCAGAGTCCTTCGGTATGGATCGTCCTGTGGGCGCACTGGTGGCACAGGTTCTGGCCGAGAGCCCCGCATCGAACTCTGATCTCCAGGTGGGCGATGTGATACTGGAGTTTAATGGTCACTTTGTGGAGAGCAATTCACATCTTCCACCGATTGTCGGGCGTACCCCGGTGGGTCATCCGGTACCGGTCAGGGTGATGCGTGAGGGGCGTGAGCTGGTTGTGCGGGTGGTGATTGGTGAGTTGCCCGCCGAGGAGGAGCTGGCTGAGGCGAGGCCACAGCGAAAGACAGAGAAAAAGGTTGAAAAGGTGGCGGTGACACGGCTGGGGATGACGTTGCTTGAGGTTCCGCAGGCGCTACGTAAACAGCGTAACCTGGGGAGTGGCGGTGCCTTTGTCGAAAAGGTGGAAAAGGGGAGCGTTGCTGACCGTTCGGGGCTGCGCAGTGGGGATGTGGTTAGCCGGGTCAATTATGTGGTGATAGAGGGGGTGAACCATCTGCTTCAATTGATTGAGCGGATGCCAAAGGGGCGCGGGGTGCCGGTCTATGTGGTGCGTGACAAGGGGCCAATCTTCCTGGCACTGAGACTGCCTTGATCCACCAGCTCCGTTTGCTGGTGCATGAGGGATGTCACCTCTGCGATGAGATGGAGGCACTGCTCGAACACCACCCGTTGCGTGACCATTTTGAGTTGGAGCGGGTGGTGATTAATAACCAGCCTGAGCTGGAGGCCGAATTCGGTATAAAAGTACCGGTTCTGCTGGAGCAAAAGGAAGAAATCTGTCATTATTTCCTAGATGAATCCCGCCTCAGGAGACTGTTGAGGTCGTGAACGACAATGGCCCCGGAATCGGGGTCATTTTTTTAGGAAATAAATTGTAGTGTACGACCTCTCACAAATCCGTAATTTCTCCATTATTGCCCATATTGATCATGGCAAATCAACCATTGCGGATCGCTTTATTCAGCTCTGCGGCGGGCTGAGCGAACGTGAGATGTCAGAACAGGTGCTCGACTCAATGGATATTGAGCGTGAGCGAGGCATCACCATCAAGGCGCAGAGCGTCTCGCTGGAATACAAGGGACAGAATGGGCAGATCTATCTGCTCAACTTTATTGATACCCCGGGACATGTTGACTTCTCCTATGAGGTCTCCCGCTCACTCTCGGCTTGTGAGGGGGCGTTGCTGGTCGTTGATGCGGCGCAGGGGGTTGAGGCGCAGACGGTGGCCAACTGCTACACCGCAATTGATCTGGGGCTGGAGGTGCTGCCGGTTCTCAATAAGATCGACCTCCCCTCTGCGGAGCCAGAGCGGGTGATTGAGGAGATTGAGGAGGTTGTCGGTGTAGAGGCCGAAGATGCCAAGCGGGTGAGTGCCAAGACCGGGCTCGGTGTGGATGAGCTGCTGGAGGAGATCATTGTCCAGATCCCTCCCCCTCTGGGTGACCCTGATGGATCGTTGCAGGCGCTGATCATCGACTCCTGGTTTGATAACTATCTTGGTGTGGTCTCACTGGTACGGGTAGTCAATGGGCGCATTCATGCCAAGATGAAGATGAAGGTGATGTCGACAGGAGATATTTTTCTGGTGGATCAAGTTGGGATTTTTACCCCCAAACGGACCCCTCAGGAGGTACTGTCGGCGGGCGAGGTGGGGTATGTGATTGCCGGAATCAAGCAGATTGATGGGGCCCCGGTGGGGGATACGCTCACCAGTGCTAAAAACCCGGTGGAGAGCCCACTGCCCGGTTTTCAGGAGATTAAGCCCCAGGTCTTTGCCGGGATGTATACGGTCGATAGTGATGATTACGAGGATTTCCGTGATGCACTGGCGAAGTTACGGCTGAATGATGCGGCCCTGGAGTATGAGCCGGAGGTCTCCCCTGCACTCGGTTTCGGCTTCCGCATTGGCTTCCTCGGTATGCTTCACATGGAGATTATTCAGGAGCGGTTAGAGCGTGAGTATGATCTCAATCTGGTCACCACAGCACCCACCGTGGTCTATGAGATTGAGCAGACCGATGGTGAGGTGATGCAGATTGATAATCCGGCCGATCTGCCCGTGGTGAACAAGATTCATCAGATCCGCGAGCCGGTTATTGTGGCCAATATTCTACTGCCCCAGGATTATGTGGGGGTGGTGATTGGCCTCTGTATAGAGAGACGTGGTATCCAGAAGAATATGCAGTATATGGGACGACAGGTCTCACTGACCTATGAGTTGCCGCTGTCGGAGGTACTGGTTGATTTCTTTGATTGTCTTAAGTCGGTGAGTCGTGGTTTTGCCTCGATGGACTACCACTTTAAGGCTTTTGTCCCCGCTGATCTGGTGCGGGTAGACCTGCTGATTAATGGCGACAAGATGGATGCGCTATCGATGATTGTCCACCGTGATGAGTCGATTTCCAGGGGGCGAGTCCTAGCAGAGAAAATGCGTGAAATTATCCCTCGGCAGATGTTTGATGTGGCGATTCAGGCAGCGATTGGCGCCAAGGTGATCTCACGTACCACGGTCAAGGCACTGCGTAAGAATGTGACGGCTAAATGTTATGGTGGAGATGTGAGTCGTAAGCGCAAACTGCTGGAGAAGCAGAAAGAGGGCAAGAAGCGGATGAAGCGGGTGGGTAAGGTGGATATCCCGCAAGAGGCGTTTATGGCCGTGCTGCAGACGAGCAAAAAATAGCGGACGTCAGTTGCAAACAGTGAATAGTTTAGGAAATTAAAAAATGCATTTAGATTTTTCGGGAATATTGGTGATTGCACTGTTGGTTACGGGGGGGATCTGGGCGCTGGATGTGAAACTCTGGGCCAGTGAACGGCTGGATGAGAAAGAGATGCCCATCCTGGTGGAGTACGCCCGCTCCTTCTTTCCGGTGATACTGATTGTTCTGCTGCTGCGCTCCTTCCTCTTTGAGCCCTTTCGTATCCCCTCCAGCTCGATGCGTCCAACCCTGGTGGTAGGGGACTTTATTCTGGTCAACAAGTTCACCTATGGACTACGTCTGCCCGTTGTGGATACCAAAGTTCTCGATCTCAATGACCCAGAGCGTGGAGATATTATGGTTTTTCGCTACCCGGAAGATCCCAGTGTTGACTATATCAAGCGGGTGGTGGGGCTACCCGGAGACCGCATCGAGTACATCAATCGTCACCTCTATGTGAACGGCAAAGCGGCAGAGATGAGCCAGCGCGGCTCTCATCTGTGGATGGATAACCAGTGCCGCACCATCGACTCTCTCCGTTTCCGTGAGCAGACAGCCGATAGTGACCATGAAATTCTCATTATTCCACGCCGTGCCTCCCGTGCAGAGGGGGAGTGGGTCGTACCTGAGGGGCACTATTTTATGCTCGGAGATAACCGTGACAATAGTCGGGATGGACGTTACTGGGGGTTTGTTCCAGAAGAGAACATTGTTGGGAAGGCGGTAGCGGTCTGGATGAGCTGGGATTTCAACTGTGGTGATGGGGTGAGTTGGGGCCGGATCGGCTCTATAGATTAATGGAAACTCATCTCCACCCTTACCGTACTTGAGCCAGTTGTAATGCACCAGGAGTCGCTACAACGGCTGGAAAAACGGCTGGGATACACCTTTCAGCAGCCAGCGTTGTTGCGTCAGGCGATGACGCACCGTAGCAACAGTTATAAAAACAATGAGCGGCTGGAGTTTCTGGGAGATGCGATTCTGGGTTTTGTGGTGAGCGATCTCCTCTATGGGCGTTATCCGGATGTTACGGAGGGGGATCTGAGCCGGTTACGTGCCAGACTGGTGCGGGGAGAGAGCCTGGCTGAGATTGCCAGAGCGTTGGCACTGGGGGATGCGTTGTTGCTGGGGGCCGGTGAGCTGAAGAGTGGTGGCTTTCGTCGTGCCTCTATCCTTGCGGATGCGATGGAGGCGGTGATTGGAGCGATCTATCTGGATAGTGATTTTAGCCGTTGTGAGGCCTGGTTGCGGCAGTTATTTGAATCGCTGATTGATGCACTGCCTCCGGTCGCCCAGCTAAAAGACCCCAAAACCCGCCTACAGGAGTGGCTACAGGCACGTAAGCAGCCGCTGCCCCAGTATACGGTGCTGAATGTAGAGGGGGAGGGGCATGAGCAATATTTTACGATAGAGTGTCGCGTGAGTGAGCCCGCCCTCTGCCGTGAGGGGAGTGGGAATAGCCGCAGAAAGGCAGAGCAGGCGGCTGCGGCTCAGCTGATTGAGCAGCTGGATAGTAAACGCAAATGAATAGATTCAGGAATAACTGCTGTGAGTGAGAATAGCGTGGATCTTCGCAGAAGTGGGGTGATCGCAATTGTGGGCAGGCCCAATGTGGGGAAGTCCACCCTGATGAACCGGATTCTGGGAGAGAAGCTCAGTATCACCTCTCGTAAGCCACAGACCACCCGTCACCGCCTGTTGGGGATCAAAACGGTGGGGCATGATCAGTTTGTCTATGTTGATACGCCGGGTATCCATGCCAGTCAGGAGACGGCGATGAACCGCTATCTTAACCGGGCGGCAACCGGCAGCATGGAGGATGTCGATCTGATCGTCTTTGTGGTGGATGGTGAGCAGTGGAACGATGAGGATGAGGCGGTGGTCGAACAGCTGCGACGCCAGAGCTGCCCGGTGGTTGCGGCAGTCAATAAGGTAGATCGTATTGGTGATAAGAAGAGGCTGCTACCGTTGATGGCCAGCCTTGCAGAGCGTTACCCGTTTACTGCCATTATCCCGCTCTCTGCACTGCAGGGAAAGGGGGTGGAAGAGCTGGAGCAGATGTTGGGCAGCCATCTTCCCGAGGGATTCCATACCTATGAGGAGGATCAGATCACTGATCGAAGTGAACGCTTTCTGGTTGCAGAGCGCATTCGTGAAAAGCTCACCCGCCAGTTGGGGCAGGAGCTTCCCTATGCGCTGACCGTTGAGATTGAGCAGTTCAAGGAGGAGGGGAAGATGACCCATATTGCCGCCGTGATCTGGGTAGAGCGGGCGGGACAGAAGGGGATTGTGATTGGCAAGAAGGGGGCTCGGTTACGCAGCGTGGGTAAAGAGGCCCGGGAGGAGCTGGAGAAGTTACTGAGTCGAAAGATTTTTCTCCAACTCTGGGTCAAGGTACGGGCAGGTTGGTCTGATGATGACCGGGCACTACAGAGTCTGGGCTACCGGGAGGATCGATTTTGATGGAGCGTAGCCAGCGTGACCAGTTCCATGATGTCTTTGTGCTGCACAGCCGTCCATTTCGCAACAGTAGCCAGATTGTCGAGCTGCTGACCGCAGAGCAGGGGCGTGTGGGGGTGGTTGCCCGTGGCGTGCGCCGGGGGAAAAAGAGTTCGTCGGCACTGTTACAGCCTTTTCGTCCGCTCCAGGTCAGTTGGAGTGGGCGGGGTGAGCTCTATACGCTGACCCGGGTTGAGGAGGTTGGCTCTGCGGGCTACCCGCTGATTGGGCGGCGGTTGCTGTGTGGGCTCTATGCGAATGAGTTGCTGGTTCGCCTGCTCCATCGAGAGGAGAGCCATCCAGACCTCTTTTTGGCCTATCAGCGGCTGCTCTTGCAGTTGGAACAGGGAGAGCATGAGGGGCGGGTGTTGCGAGGGTTTGAGATCCACCTACTGGAGGCGATTGGCTTTGGCTTTGATCTTCACCAGGATGGTCAGGGGCTGCCGATTTATCCCCAGCAGCGTTATGGCTACCACCCAGAGGAGGGGCTGATGCCGATTAACAGCAGCAATGGGCGACAGGTGAGTGTGATGGGGCAGACGCTGGAGTGGCTGCGCAGCACCGAGCATGAGGTGGAGCAGTGGATACTCAGAGAGGCGCGTCAACTACTGCGTAGTGCAATTGACCACCATCTGCCCTCTGAATTGCAGAGTAGGAAGTTGCTGGCCCAGTATGGGGCCCTGAACTAGGAGAAGAGATGTGAGTAACCAGAGAGCCCTGCTGCTGGGCGTCAATATTGACCATGTTGCAACCCTGCGTGAGGCGCGGGGGACCCGTTATCCTGACCCAGTGCAGGCGGCGATTGAGGTGGAGCAGGCGGGGGCTGATGGTATTACTATGCATCTGCGGGAGGATCGCCGCCATATTCAGGAGCGGGATCTTGAGCTGGTGAAGGCGGTGATGCTGACCCGCATCAATCTGGAGATGGCGGTTACGGATGAGATGGTTGCAATTGCCGAGAGGATAGCCCCGGCAGACTGCTGTCTGGTTCCGGAGAAGCGAGAAGAGTTGACCACAGAGGGGGGGCTTGATGTGGCGGGGCAGTTGGAGAGGATGCGAGATGTGGTTGCTCGTCTAACTGCGGCAGAGATCCGGGTCTCTCCCTTTATTGACCCCGATCCACGGCAGATTGATGCAGTGGCCGAGGTGGGGGCCCCGATTTGTGAACTCCATACGGGGCGTTTTGCTGATGCCACATCACCACAGCAGCAGAGGGTGGAGCTGGAGCGGATTAGTGAGGCTGTCCAGTATGCCCACTCTCTGGGAATACAGCCTAATGCGGGTCATGGACTCAACTATCAGAATGTAAAACCGGTTGCCGCAATGAGGAAGATAGTGGAGCTTAATATTGGTCATGCGATTATCGCTCGGGCACTCTTTAGTGGATTGCAACCCGCGGTGCAGGAGATGAAGCGGTTGATGGCTGAGGCACGAAGTAACGGATGATGCTGGAATGATCGTGGGTATCGGTACCGATCTGGTGGAGGTGGAGCGAATCCGCCAGAGTCTGGGGCGGCACAAGGGAAAAATTGCTGCCCGTATTTTGGCTACTGCTGAACTAGAGCTATTTCAGCAGCGGGGAGAACGGATGCGAGCCCATTTTCTGGCCAAGCGGTTTGCGGCCAAAGAGGCGCTGGTCAAGGCGTTGGGAACCGGCTTTCGTGAGGGTATCCAGATGCGCGACATTGAGGTGGGCCATACCCCGCAGGGTAAGCCAGAGTTCTGCCTGCGTGGCGGTGCCCTGACCCAATATGAGCGGCTGGGGGTCACCTCAAGCCACCTGTCGATCTCGGATGAGGTGAGCTATGCCGTCGCTTTTGTGATTTTGGAGAGTAACTGATGGAATATCCAACTATGGATACCCTGGTGGGGAACACCCCGCTGGTTCAGCTGCGACGGTTGTTGAGTGAATCGGCAACCCAGCGTAACAACAAGGTTCTGGTCAAGCTGGAGGGAAATAATCCGGCAGGTTCAGTAAAGGATCGGCCTGCGCTCAGTATGATCCGACAGGCAGAGGCACGGGGAGAGATCAGGCCCGGAGACAGATTGATTGAGGCGACCAGTGGTAACACAGGCATTGCACTGGCAATGGCCGCAGCCATCATGGGGTACAGGATGATACTGGTGATGCCTGAACATATGAGTGTAGAGCGTCGTGCCTCAATGCGGGCGTATGGTGCCGAGCTGGTGTTGACCCCAGAGGCGGGGAGTATGGAGGCGGCAATTGATCGTTCGCGGGCGCTAGAGGCGGCAGGAGAGGGGAAGATTCTGGATCAATTCTCGAATCAGGATAATCCACTGGCCCACTATGAGGGGACAGGGCCAGAGATCTGGCGGGATACCGCGGGCGAGGTGACCCACTTTGTCAGTGCGATGGGTACCACCGGTACGATCATGGGCAACTCCCGTTATCTGAAAGAGCAGAACCCTGCGATTCAGATCATTGGCGTGCAACCGCAGGAGGGGGGGAGCATTCCCGGTATCCGACGCTGGCCCGAAGCCTACCTACCCAAGATTTATGACCCGGCTCGGGTGGATCGGTTGATCGATGTATCACAGCAGGCCGCTGAGGAGACCACCCGTCGCCTTGCTGCGGAAGAGGGTATCTTCTGTGGGATCTCGTCAGGCGGGGCGGTCGCAGTAGCCCTGTCGTTGGCAGAACAGTTAGAGCAGAGCACCATTGTGACCATTATCTGTGACCGGGGTGATCGCTATCTCTCAACAGGTGTTTTTCCTGCGTAGTACTGAGACCTCTGATAAGCCCCACCCTGCCCCTTCAACCGAGGGATCAGGGGCAGGGTGTGTGACTATGTCATACCCATCAAATGGCTACTCTTCAGAGGGGGTCTCAGGGCTGGTCTCTACGCTCTCTGCTACCTTGGGACGTGATGGGTAGCGAGGCAGTTGTGGTGTGGTAGGCTGCATCTGCGGTTGTCCTCCCCAACTCTGAGGAGCATAACCGTAGGGTTGACCCCAGCCACCAGGGTTCCACTGCTGTGGCTGCTGATTTCGGTGGCTACGACCACCTTCCCAGGGCATTCCGCCACCGTTATTTCCCCAGGGCATCCCGCCACCACTATTCCCCCAGGGCATTTTTCCTCCCTTACCGCTCCAGGGCATATCCCCCCACTGATCCTCACGCCACTCCTTCATGTCAGGCATTCCCTCCCATTCGTCCCATTTTCCCCACTTATCCATCTTCCACTCTTCCATGTCGATAAAGGCGGCGCTGTTGGTGGAGACCCCGATAGCCCCGAGTAGCAGCAGTGTGGTCGAAAGTCTGTTGGTATTTTTCATAAAGGTTTCCTTTTATTGTTATTGATAGTGACAAGTTTATTATTATTGGTAGTGACAAGCTAACATGGACGAATACCCAATTCAATTGCCATTGCGGAAGGAACGGAGTGAGGGCATATCACTGCACTTTGGCTACTCAACACCCCCCCTTTTGATGTAGACTTCGCCCCCTTCCTGATTGTTGAGGTCTACTGCTGATGTGGTTTAAGAATGTCACCCTGTTTCAATTAACCAACCCTTTTCGCCTCTCGGTGGCGTCACTGGAGGAGAAGCTTGAGGCGCGTACAGCCAGAAAGTGTGGCGCACTGGAGCTTTCGACCCTGGGTTGGAGTGCCCCCCTCCCTAATGGGAGTGGTTTGACCCTGCCGGTAGGTGGCGCCATTCTGATTGCTGCAAAGAAGGAGGAGAAAATTCTCCCTGCCAGTGTGGTGCGTGAGGCGTTGAATGAACGCATTGCCGAGATCGAATCGACAGAGGGGCGGGAGGTTCGCAACAAAGAAAAGCAGCGGCTGCGTGATGAGATTACCGTTGAGTTACTCCCTCGTGCCTTTACCAAATCAAGAGTTCTTCATGCCTTGATCGACCCAGAGCAGGGGTGGTTACTGGTCGATACCGCCAGTCGTCCCCGTGCGGAGGAGATGACGGTACTGTTACGTGAGTCAATCGGTTCACTGGAGCTGACGAATCCTGAAACCGAGCTTTCTGTGGCGGGCGCGATGAGTCAATGGCTCTTTCATGGTACCCCACCCGCCGGTTTTACCCTGGATGATGAGTGTGAGATTCGTGAAAAAGATGAGCCGGGTGGCACTATTCGTTGTAAAAATATCGATATCACCCAGGGGGCCGTGCGAAAACATCTTGAGTCACAGAGCCAGGTAGTGAAGCTGGCACTGAGCTGGAGTGACCGACTCTCCTTTATTTTGGATCAGGAGCTGGTAATCCGCAGGATTCGTCCGCTAGAGATCGTTGATAATCTGCGTGAAGAGGGGGATGAGGTGGATGCGGAGGCCCTTTTTGAGGCCGATATGATTCTCTTTCTGGCCGAGATCCGGGGGTTGCTGCAACGCATTCTGGAGCTGTTGAAATCGAAATAGGAGCGGCTGGGGTAAGAGGGGGAGCCTCTTTTGCAGAGAATAGATATGTTGAGAAAATTTCACCTACTTCCAATGCTCATTATGCTGATAGTGAGCAGTCTGGCTAGCTATCTCCTCAATGAGAAGACGTTACGTTATGAAGAGGAGTTTAGCCGGGCCGCTGATGTTCTCATACGGATGGTTCAGTCCACGGAGCGAATTGTCTACCTGGATGAGGTGCTCACCATGTCAGCGCGGATGTATGCCCTTACATCAAAAAAGGAGTGGAAAACGCGTTATCTGGACCATGTGCCGCATCTTGATGAACAACTTCTTCTCGCCGAAAAGATGGGCTCGCGTTATGGCATCCACGGCGTTGTAACCACCGATGAGGCCAATCAGATACTGATTGCGATGGAGGAGGAGTCATTTCGACTGGTTGAGCAGGGTCAGTCAGAATCCGCTTACCAGCTGCTGGTCTCAGAAGATTATCAGCAACAGAAAACACTCTATTCAAAGGGCATTCAACAGTTTTTGGGACAGGCCAAGGGGTATTCAGAGGAGGATTATAGCGCCAAGAAGCGATACTTTGACTATATCGTCGTTATCATCAGCCTGCTCTTTCCAGCGATGGTTCTCCTCTCATGGATGGTGGCAACTCATCTTTTGACCCGCTCTCACCATAAACTGAAAGATGCGATCTCCAGGTTGGAGGTGGCATACCGTGCCAAGGATGAGTTTCTGGCCGCAGTGAGTCACGAGTTACGCACACCACTAACCGTGATTATTGGTAATTGTGAGGTGCTCGCTGAGAGGGAGAGCGACCGTGACACGCTTGAAATGATCGATACCATTGAACGTGCCGGATACAATCAGCTCTCTTTGGTCAATGATGTTCTCGATATTTCAAAAATTGAGTCAGGAAGATTTACGATTGATCCGGCCCCGTTTGACCTTTCGGTACTGTTGCTTGATCTGGCGAGGATGTTTCGGCTCCAGGCAGAAGAAGAAGGTATCCAGTTTGATGTGGAGCAGAATAGTGAGGAGCTATTCAAACTGCTTGAGGACGGTCACCGTGTGAGACAAATTCTGACCAATCTGATCGGAAATGCGCTCAAATTTACTGAATATGGCTCTGTTCGGTTATCGGTTTGGAATGATGGCAGATACCTGCTCTTCAATGTTGTCGATACGGGTATCGGTATGTCTCCAGAGACCATTGATAAACTTTTCGAGCGCTTTGAACAGGCCGATGGCTCTATCTCAAGGCGGTTTGGTGGTAGTGGTCTCGGCCTCTATATCTCTCTCCATCTTGCAGAGATGATGGGCGGTGAAATTGATGTCTCCAGTAAAGAGGGCGCGGGCTCTATCTTCCAGCTCCGCCTCCCCTATCGTCCAACCGATATTCCAGTGGCGGGAAGTCAGGCCGGAACGAACGCCTCAACCCTGGATCAGCGCTTAGAGGGGCATGTGTTGATCGCTGAGGATACCCCGGAACTACAGCGACTGGAGCGAAAAATTCTAGAGTCAATAGGTGTTACTGTAACTACCGTTGAGAATGGAAAAGAGGCGCTAGCAGAGGCCACTAAAAATAG
>JABHIC010000264.1 GCA_018671205.1 Gammaproteobacteria bacterium | reverse complement strand
CTTTCTTTGCCCTGGGGCAGAGCCGGTACACGCTCTCCTCAACATCCCCCCCAACCCCAACCATACTGATCTGTACCTCCGGTAGTGCCGTTGCCAACTGGCTTCCGGCAGTGGTTGAGGCCAACCATGCGGCGCTCCCACTGCTGCTGCTCTCGGCTGACCGTCCCCCGGAGCTGCACCAGTGCGGTGCCAATCAGACGATTGAGCAGGAGGGGCTGTTCGGCGTACAGGTGCGTGCAACCCACCCCCTCCCGCCTCCGGATGAGATTACCCACCCCCGGCGAGAGATCACCCGACTACTCACTACCCTCACCAAACAGCTTACCCTTTCGATCCCCGGCCCGATCCACCTCAATATTCCGTTTCGTGAACCCCTGCTCCCGCTACAACCAGAGCAGATGAACTGGTCAGCTGAGCCATTCCCACCACTTTTCCCACCGCTGCCCCCTTCGCCACTACCCGATACCCGAGCACTCGGAGAGACGATCCACCACCAGGCAGGGCTGATCCTCTGTGGAGAGATGCAGTATGGAGAGGATTTTCATCCCCTGCTCACCGAGCTGGCGCAACGGCTCGACTGCCCCGTTCTGCTCGACCCTCTTTCCAATCTACGCTGGGGAGCAGCGACACACCCCCGCCTACTCAGCCACTATGATGGTTTCCTCAGAGGCTGGCTCAAAAAGAGCCATCACCACCCCGACTGGGTCATTCAGTTTGGCGATTTTCCTCTCTCAAAAACAGTCGCCAACTGGCTAACAAAGTGCCCTCCCCCAACCTTTGTCACCATCCAGAATCAGCGCCTCTGGAGTGACCCGGAGAGACTCTCCAGTGAACACTTTGAGAGCTCTTCAACAACATTTGCTACCTCTCTGCTGAGTAACCTGCAGACGGATGCCCACCTTCCACACTGGAGCCAACCCTTTATTGAACAGGAGCAGCAGGCTCTCCACTACAGCCCTCCCCACCCTGAACAGTGTGAGCAGCAGCTACTTCATCAACTGCTTGAACAGCTCCCCGCAGAGACCCACCTCTTCAGTGGCAACTCGATGGTGATCCGTGATATTGATGGATGGCTCCCCGCCAGAACGGCTCCCCTTTATCTCTTTGCCAACCGGGGAGCCAGCGGAATTGATGGCAACCTATCCACCGCCTGCGGCATCCGCTCTCTGGTTGATCCAGAGATCCCGGTGGTGGCACTGCTGGGGGATCTGACCCTGTTTCATGACCTCAATGCCCTCTCGACGGTCAGCCAGATCGGGGGGAACTTCACCCTGCTGGTGATCAATAATGGCGGAGGAAACATCTTCAGCTATCTCCCTCCCGCCCCATTGCCAGAGTTTGAGTCCCTCTGGCTGACCCCCTCACCGATCAATTTTGAGCAGGCTGCAAAGCTCTATAACCTCGCCTACCAGCGCATCGATTCAGACCCTGAAGCTCCCCCAGAACAGCCCCCTCTCTCAACGCTATTCCAGGAAAATCACCCCAAACTGATTGAGTGGGTCGTCGATCGTACAGCCAGTGTTCAGGCTCACCAGCGCTACTGGGAGTCGTTCGCGTGGGAACAGTAAAAATCAGGCCGCCTGTACAGGAATAGTATGGGCGGTACGCTTAATTCGGTTATCCTCATTAAGGTAGATCAGACGTGGTTTAAAACGCTTGGCCTCGGCTCGGTCCAGTGATCCATAGGCACAGATAATGATCCGGTCACCTGGATCTGCTTTATGTGCAGCGGCCCCATTGACCGAGATGACCCCAGAGTGATCCTCGGCACGGATCGCATAGGTGACGAAACGCTCACCATTGTCCACGTTGTAGATATGGATCTGCTCATACTCCATAATGCCCGAGGCATCCAGCAGAGTGCCATCAATCGCACATGACCCCTCATACTCCAATTCGGAGTGGGTAACGGTTGCACGATGCAGTTTTGTCTTCAGCAGTGTGATACGCATTACACTATTATCTCAGATTTACCTGATAATTATCAATCAGTCGTGTATTTCCCAGCCATGCCGCAACCAAAACAACCCATTTCTGCCCTGCGGTCTCAATAGGCTGGAGTGTAGCGGGATGTCGAATCAGCAGATAATCCAGCCTGAACCCCTCCATCTCTAACGGCTCTCTGGCCTCTTGTTCAATGCTCTCAAAGTCTCTACGCCCGGCAACTAACTGCCCCTTCACCCACTGCAGGGTGTGATAGAGCCGTGGTGCCTGCTCTCGCTGCTGCGGAGTGAGATAGCCATTCCGGGAGCTCATTGCCAACCCATCCTTCTCTCTGTAGGTGGGAACCCCAACCACCTCAATGGGAAAATTGAGCTGTTCAACCAGCTGTCGAATCACCAGTAACTGCTGGAAATCTTTCTCCCCAAACAGTGCAATATCCGGCTGCACAATATTGAATAGTTTTGATACCACGGAGGCCACGCCAGTAAAGTGTCCCGGACGTGAGGCACCACAGAGTAACTCAGAGAGTCCCGCTACCTCAACCCGAACCTGTTGATCCCCCGTCCCCTCCCTCTGCGGGGGATAGATCTCCCCATCATTTGGGGTAAAAAGAAGAGCCACCCCCTCCTGCTCCAGCTTCTCTCGATCCTGCTGCAGGGTACGAGGGTAGGCGGCAAGATCCTCTCCCTCACCAAATTGAGTGGGGTTGACATAGATGGAGACCACAACATGCTCTGCCAAGGCGGCTGCCTGTCTCACCAGCTCAATATGCCCTCGATGCAGATTCCCCATGGTGGGAACAAAGGCGATCCGCCCACCTCTGCGGCGTAAAGTCACAAGACGGTCTCTCAGCGCCCTGATTTGATCCAGCTGCTCCATCTTCAGACGAAAGTGTGTTGCTGTGCGGGAAAGGTCCCCTCACGCACCGCTTCGACATAAGCCGTGAGCGCCTCTGCGATCCCACCACTCTCCTCCATAAAGTTCTTCACAAAACGGGGGACCTTCCCCACTGTGATCCCTAACAGGTCGTACAGTACCAACACCTGTCCATCACACTGCCGCCCCGCACCGATACCGATTACCGGAATCTTCAGCGCCGCAGTAATCTCGGCAGCCAGCACCGCAGGCACGCACTCCAGTACCAGCAACGAGGCTCCTGCCTGCTCCAGTGCCAACGCATCAGCAACCATCTGTTGCGCTGCCTCCTGTTGACGTCCCTGAACAGGGTACCCTCCCAGTCGATGTACCGATTGGGGTTGCAGTCCGAGATGGGCAGCGACGGGGATATTCCGGCTCACCAATAGAGCAACCGTCTCCACCTGATCCGCGCCCCCCTCCAGTTTCACCATCTGTGCGCCCCCCTCCTTCATCAATCGCCCCGCGCTACGGAGTGCCTGATCTGTGGTGGAGTAACTCATAAAAGGGAGATCAACCAGCAACAGAGAACGTTTTAGTCCACGCTCTACCAGCTGTGCGTGGTAGACCATCTCCTCTAGGGTTACTGGTATTGTGGTCTCTCTCCCCTGCACCACCATCCCCAGCGAGTCTCCTACCAACACCACATCAACACCCGCATGGTCAATCTGTTGTGCAAAACTGAAGTCATAGGCGGTCAGCACCGTAATCTTCTGCTGACGCTGCTTCATCTCCATTAATGTGGAGACCGTAACTCGATTTTTTGATTCACTCATTCCTCTACCTTCACAATCTCACTGCAGTCACACTGCTTCAGCCACTTTCCCAATGGCCCCATCCCCGGAAGCTGCAGCCCCTTGCCGCTCAACTCTGCCAGCGGCAGCAGCACAAAAACACGCTCTGCTATCCCCGGATGCGGCAGCTGCAGTTGCGGATGGTCGATAACTTCATCCCCATAGAGCAGCAGATCAAGGTCAATGGTCCGCTCTCCCCAGTGGCGCTTTCTGACCCGCCCCTGCTGTTGCTCAATCTGCTGGAGCTGTTGCAACAGTTGCAGCGGCTCCAGCTGACTATCGATCTTCGCAACCGCATTAATATAGTCGGGCTGATCCTGCGGCCCCATTGGTGGGCTCTGATAGAGAGACGAGGTTGCCAAAAGGGTCGTGTCAGGAACCTCTTCCAGAGCGGCTAACGCCGTTCTGACCTGTCCTACCGGATGATCAAGATTACTCCCTAACCCAACATAAGCATGCATTACTCAGCGGGACTCGCAGGCTTCTTTTTGCGCCTTCTTCGTCTACGCGGTTTTTTCCCTTCATGCCCCTCATTAGACATCTGATCACGCTCACTCGGATTGACCTTCTGAAACTCGGTCCACCACTCCGCCAATACCATATCACTCTCCCCGACTTCGGCTCGCAACAGCAGGAAATCATAGGCCGCACGAAAACGGGGGTGCTCCATAAACCGATGCGGTTGCCGCCCACCACGCCGTAGAAAACGGGGCTGAAGTTCCCAGATCTCCTGCGCCATAATCGCAAACCGCTTTGGCATCGACAGGCTTTTGCGTTGCTCTCTCAAAATAGCCCGACCCGCATGGTGCAGGCGCACATTCTCTGGCAACAACACCCCATCCTCACTATTCCATGAATGAGAGACATCCGCTCGCTGGCGAACCCCCTCCCATAACAGTGCTGCAATCAGAAAAGCGGGGGTTATCGGTTTACCCTCAGCCACTCGAGAATCTGTATTTTCTAACGCACGAATCAGGAAATTATGAGGGAATCCCTCCTCTTGATCGAGCATGCGATCCGTCATCGGGAAGAGATAACAGAACAGGTGGTAGTGGCGCAGCCGCTCAAACATATCCAGTGCCTGCCCCGACTGGAACATCTTCAGAAACTCCTCATACAGGCGTGCCTGAGGAATCTGCTCCAGCAGATGGCCCAGTTCAAAAATAGGCTGCTCTGTCTTCTGCTCAATCGTAAAACCGAGCTTCACTGCAAAGCGTACAGCCCGCAGCATCCGCACCGGATCCTCGTGATAGCGCTGTTCAGCCCCCCCAATCATTCGGATCTGCCCCTTCTCCAGATCCTCTACCCCACCGGTGTAATCCACCACCGAGAAGTCTGCAATATTGTAGTAGAGCGCATTGATGGTAAAGTCCCTACGCCAGGCATCTTCCTCCAGCGTACCGTACTCGTTATCTCGCAGAATCATCCCCTGTTCACTCTGCACCGCAGTTGACTCCGTCTTATCCTGACCAGAGCGAAAAGTGGCCACTTCGATGATCTCTCGCCCAAAATGGACATGCGCCAGGCGAAAACGCCGTCCAATCAAACGGCAATTTCTAAATAGTGCCTTCATCTCTTCCGGGGTCGCATTCGTTGCCACATCAAAGTCTTTGGGTTCCCGTCCCAGCATTAAGTCACGTACACCGCCTCCCACCAGATAGGCTTCATAATCTCCCTGGTGGATACGATTTAATACCTTAACTGCATTCCGGCTCATGTTAGCGCGTGAAATGGGGTGCTCCGAGCGGGTTAAAACCAGGAGGCCGGG
>JABHIC010000263.1 GCA_018671205.1 Gammaproteobacteria bacterium | reverse complement strand
AGGTATGGCGTCGGTGGTTGAGTGGAGAGCGTTGCAAGAGGAGAAGATGAGAGCGCTGCAAGGTGGGGGGATGACGCCGGATCAGGTGGTCGATTTTGTGCGCTATTTTGAGAGGTTAACGCGTCACATGCTGGTGGAGATGCCACAATTGGCAGATGTGCTCTTACCCGTGGGGGAGGATCATCAGTTGGATAGCATCCACCTCTGTCAGGAGTTGAATCCATGTTGTTGAAATGGGGAGCCTATCTGCGTCTGATGCGACTGGACAGACCTATCGGCATACTGCTCCTGCTCTGGCCCACCTTGTGGGGGTTGTGGATTGCGGCAGAGGGGTTTCCACCCTGGGCGGTACTGCTGGTCTTTCTACTGGGTGTGGTGTTGATGCGCTCAGCGGGCTGTATTATCAATGATTATGCCGACCGGGAGGTGGATCGTCATGTTCGCCGCACGGCTGAACGTCCCATCACCCGTGGTGAGGTCTCCCCAAGAGAGGCGTTACTGCTCTTTGGGGGGATGGTGCTGGTAGCTTTTTTGCTGGTATTAACCATGAATGGGCTGACTATCCTGTTATCGATTGGGGCGCTGCTACTGGCGATACTCTACCCATTTATGAAGCGCTATACGCAACTACCCCAGCTCTTCTTGGGGGCCGCCTTTGGCTGGGCGATTCCAATGGCTTTTGCTGCGGTAACAGGCGCTGTACCCACGGCGGCCTGGGTGCTGTTTTTGGCAACCCTCTGTTGGGCTGTGGTCTATGACACCATGTATGCGATGGTGGATCGTGAGGATGATCTTAAGGTGGGGATTCGCTCTACAGCCATTTTATTTGGAAAATGGGATCGGCTGATGATTGGGCTGTTTCAGCTGCTGATGGGGCTTCTCCTGGTCCGGGTTGGGATAGCGTTTGGCCTAGGCGAGGGCTACTACCTGGGGCTGCTGGCTGCGGCTGGACTCGGTGGCTATCACCAGTGGCTGATCCGCAAACGCGAGCCGGCTATGTGCTTCCGCGCCTTTCTCCACAACCACTGGCTGGGGATGGTGGTTTTTCTCGGTATTGCTCTCGATCCACTGTTCTAAAAGGGAGCCTCTAAATAAGTAGAGGTTAGTAGAAGTCTACTGTTTAGGGTGCCTCTTCTGGCAGGCCCGGGTGATGAGTTTAGCAGCAACATCACTACCGACCCCCTGTAGATTATTCAACAGGCAGTTCCAGTACTCCTCGGGATAGTCTGACACCACCTTCTCTTGTTGAGGCAGCTCATGGGGGATAGAGATGGGGAGAGGGGTTGGCTGTGCCGGGTAGTGTGTGGGCGGTTGTGGTGGCACGGCAGCCTCATGTACTGCCTGGACGGCACGAACAGCTGGAGGAATAAACGCAGGCACTGGAGCGGGAGCTACCATATGGGGAGGAGGTGGCATCCTCTCCATGATAGAGGCGGGGTAGTTTGGTGCCGTCTGAATGGGGTCAAATGGAGATGCAATCGTGCTCCAGATGTCGTCAGGAATCTCCTCCAAAGCGTGGGGGTTCGGTCGGATATGTTGGGGCTGACGAACAGAGGGAGCTACTGCCTCCTCTCTGACCAAAAGCTCTTCGGCGGATGTGGTCAGGGGAAGGGTAGAGAGGAGCAGAGGAAGGACTCTCCATGAGTGAGGTTGGCAGAATATTTTTCTCATCGTTCTCGTCTTCGGTTTACCCCTCGATTGAGTCTGAAAAGTATATCTTGCGCGGACTTTTGTGATCAATCGAGGATTATTGGATGATGGATTGTGTAGAGGAGATGATACCATTATTTGCAGGACTGTTTTTCTTGAAAAGGGCATGGAAATAGCGCGGTTTCTGAAGTAGTATTGTCACGCTTCGATTGTTGAATCAATGTTTTGAGTAACAATCATCCATTTTCAGGTTTTGTTGTAACCAAAAGGAAATATTTAATGAAGAAAAAAGAGTATGCGGCCTTGTTGGCACTTCCTGCACTGGCTTTGACCACATCACTCCAGGCGGGAAGTTTTGAAGGGTACCTGACCGATAGTATGGGCAATATTATTCATACCCCATATGGCGAGTGTATCCATACCGGGTTCTGGAACAAGAGTTATGCGCAGCCTGAGTGTGACGCGATTCTGGAGATCCGCTCGAAATATGCGGTAGCCGTAGAGGTTGCAGAGAAATCTGGAGAGCCTATACCGGCAAAACCACCAGAGATCGTTGAGATGGAGGTTGCCAAAATTGAAGAGCCTGTTACGAATGCCACGGTAAAGATCGGTATGCCTGAGTCTGCAGATATGACTCCTGAGGTTGCTCCGATGGCTGCGGTTGTACACTTGTCCGAGGTAGAGGTCAGTGATGGAGAGAGCCTCTGGTCGATTTCAGCCAACGAACAGGTCTATGGGAGCAGCGAACTATGGCCTCTGCTATTGTGTGCTAACCGGGAGCAGATTGTTGATGCAGATTTGATCTATCCAGGACAGCAGATCTCGATTCCACAGAATGTCTCTGCAGCAGCCAAAGAGGCGGCTATTCAGCACGCTGATATGCGTGGAGAGTGGGAGCTGGGTGAGGTTGAGGATAGT
>JABHIC010000262.1 GCA_018671205.1 Gammaproteobacteria bacterium | reverse complement strand
TGGAAGCTTACTGGGCGACAACAAATGTTAATGTAGTGCTTGATGCCTCAACAGCAACAGCGTTTTGTCCCGCTACTCCTAGCGCCACATTGACGGCATTCAGGGTGCAGAAATAAGCAATTACATTTATAGAGAAATCATCATGTCAAGATCCGTAGGAATTTTAGATAATATATCAGGTGTCACTGTTCCGCAGCTGTCACCGTTAATTGACCCCACTGTGATAGCAGCGCAGGATATATTGGCGCAACCGTATCAGGCTCCGGAGCTACCGGCGTTGCTGGGCAGTGGTCTGATGCGTGATAGCAAGAGCAAGTGGTTTTCCGCACCACAAGTCGGATTCGTGGGTAGTTATGTTCCTGAGACAACGAGTCCTTCCGTGGACTCGACAGGTGACACTGCGGGTGACGGGCTTTCTACTTTTGCGGATTCTTCGGGTTCGTTGTTAGGGAGCGGGGACTTCAACTTCTCGGATTACGGTATAGATAAAGGAGGGATGCTTACGCCGGGACAGGTTGATCTTGCGTTCAAGTTGAACAGTCCAGACTGGAAACAGTATCTGACTTCTCCGTTGCTGAGTGGGTTACAGAAAGGACTCACTGAAATGGCACTGAGTCAGCACTTGAGCGCGTTAGGACAGAATAGTGAGTTCCTTGATGCTGAGTATGGTAACCAACCTGCAGGTGTTGTAGTCGTATCTGATGATCTCGGTCAAGTGGGTACGTATACATCACCTGAACTGGTCGCAGAGGCCGATAGAGAGGTGTTCGGTCCTGATCCTTACGGTGATGCTCCTGAAGGCAGTGACGAGGCTCTGGCAGGGGAATCGTTCGAGTCCTTCGGGGGAGAAGGTGCTTATGTCAGTACAGATCCTTACTCCGTAGACCCTGATGTGAATCTTGATGATTCCACGTTTGACACAGGCTCCTCTGATGGTGGTTATGGCGAAGGTGCCGGTTTCGGAGGGGCTTTCGGTGACGATTCAGGGTTTGATACAGGCGGGGATGGTTTCGGTGGGTTTGATGATGACTCTGATGGTTTCGGTGGAGGAGATGATGGAGGCGGTGACGGAGGCGGTGATGGTTGTTTCATCGCATCAACTCTAGTTACTCTGTCTGACGGTTCCACGTTACCTATTGATAAGATCGAGGTGGGTTGCAAGGTCAAGTCTGCTTCAGGTAATCGTAACAATACGGTAACATTCATTGAGAGAGTAGACTGGAACGAGGATTATGTTCTGTATTCACCGGTGAAAGACATTGAGCCATTTGCCACACGTAACCATCCCATTATGGTGGACGGGGATTGGATGACCATTGACCCAGATTACACAGATCGTAATCACCCATGGTTGGATGCTAAACAGCTCAACAATGCGTACAGGAAGGCCGACAAGGGCGTGGTGGTATATAACCTGTGGGTAGATGGTGATCACACGTATCAGGTCAATGGTTACGGTACTGAATCACTGATTGGTGATGGTGGTGTAGTACGCAACGGGTTGAGTCACGGTGTTATCACAATGGATGATTTTGTGAGTATCGCTAACGGTGCGAAGAATTCCAGTTTTATTACCAACTACGGAATGCACCTCGGAAACCGTATCATGGCGAAGTTCAGCAGCAGTGAGTGGTACACTCGATGGATACTAGACTCTGTAATGGGTAAACGTAAGGACTATGTGATCAGACCCCTTATTTACATATTCGGGGTAATTGGTACAGCTGTTCAACCTAAAATGTGGAAACAAGCTGTAAAACAGTATATTATTAAGCAAAACAAGAATGAGGTGACACATGGGATTCTTTGACGGTTCTGAGACTACCACGGGATCAATTGATCCTGAGATGAAGTCTCTGTATATGGGTAACATAGGGTATGCTCAAGACGTTGCTAATCAGTTAGATCCTCGACAGTTCGCGGGATTTAACCCACTGTACCAGCAGGGCGAAGCAATGGCGCAGCAGGTAGCAGGGGGAGCGGGTAGCCAAAACCTCGGACTCTCAGGCAATCTTACGAAAGCTGTTGCAGCGTATGCTCCTCAACAGGTAGGGACTTTATTTTCCCCACAACAGGTAGGGACTTCATTTTCCCCACAGCAGGTAGGGACTTCATTTTCCCCACAACAGG
>JABHIC010000261.1 GCA_018671205.1 Gammaproteobacteria bacterium | reverse complement strand
GTTATATAGGCGTTAAAGGCATCAGTTTTTCCACCCAACAGATCAAACGGGTTATAGCTGGTTGGTAGCAGCTGATAGTCCCCCTGATGCAGACCGGCCTGCGTTAGCATCGCCAGCAGAGAAGCGTCATGTGCTCCATAATCCAGCATGACCCGTTTACCTCGAAGATCCTCTGGCTGTTGAATCCCGGACGCCTCGGTCACCAGCAACGCCAACGGATCATGTTGTGAGATGGCTGCCAGTGCAACCAGTGGATGGCCTTGTGAACGGTGAACCAGCAGATCACTCCCCATGACCACATATTCCACATCACCACTGAGCAACACATCCACCGGAGAGCGGTTCAGAGGATGTTCCAACAGGGTGACCGCCAGACCCGCATCCCGGTAGTAGCCCAGCTCCAGCGCCGCATAATAGCCTGCAAACTGGAACTGGTGGAGCCATTTAAGCTGTAACCGAACTGGATCTAGCGGAGGGGAGAGGTTCTCTGCCACGCTGACCACGGGCAGGAACAGAAGCAGGAATAGGCGTATAAAAATAGCCTGCACGGGGTTCAACAGTCGTTTCACAGAGGGGGTGCTCTCCTCTGAATCAGGGCGTATAACGGATCTCAACAATCTCCAGATTACGCACCCCTCCAGGGGCCTGTACCACTGCCACATCCCCCTCTTCCCGCCCGATCATTGCCCGAGCAATTGGTGAGTTGACCGAGATTTTTCCTTTTTTAATATCGGACTCATCATCACCAACAATCTGATAGGTAACCGCCTCACCACTCTTCTCATCCTCCAGATCCACGGTGACTCCAAAGACTACCTTACCGTTTTGCGGTATTGTGGTGACATCAATCTCCTGAGCATTGCTGAGCTTACTCTCCAGATCCTGAATACGCCCCTCAACAAAGCCTTGCTGCTCGCGTGCGGCATGGTATTCGGCATTTTCCTTCAGGTCACCGTGAGCACGTGCCTCAGAGATATCATCAATGACTTTGGGACGTTCGACTGTTTTGAGCTGATGCAGCTCGTCACGTAATTTCTCGGCACCGCGTACCGTCAACGGGATCTTATTCATGATACTCCTCTGTGCAGATCTTGCAGGCGGTTCACCGCCCGGTCATCCAGTTTAGAGAGCGCATAGGCCATCGCCTGCGCTCCTGCAATGGTGGTGAAATAGGTCACCTTGTGGTTCAGTGCCTCACGGCGAATAGAGTAGGAGTCAGAGAGCGCCAGCTTACCATCGGTGGTATTGATGATCAGATCGATCTCATCATTCTTGATCTGATCCACAATATGGGGACGCCCCTCGGTCACCTTGTTGACTCTCTCACACGGAATACCGGCACCATGAATTACCTCCTGAGTACCTCCGGTAGCCACCAGCTCAAACCCTGCTGCCGCCAGCGCCTCTGCCACCGGTACCACGGCTCTCTTGTCCCCTGCACGCACACTGATAAAGGCACGTCCCGAGCTGGGCAGTGGCCCGCCCGCAGCGAGCTGTGATTTGGCAAAGGCCTCCCCAAAACTGCTGCCCACACCCATCACCTCACCCGTAGATTTCATCTCCGGCCCCAGTAGTGAGTCAACTCCAGGAAATTTCACAAACGGAAAGACCGCCTCTTTCACCGAGTAATGCTGCGGGATGATCTCCTCCAGCATTCCCTGCTCTTTCAGGCTCTGACCCACCATACAACGTGCCGCAATTTTTGCCAGTGGGCGGCCAATCGCCTTAGAGACAAAGGGCACCGTACGGGAGGCACGTGGATTGACCTCCAACACATAGATCAGGTCTCCCTGGATCGCAAACTGCACATTCATCAGCCCCAGCACATCCAGCTCCAACGCCATTGCCCGGGTCTGTTCACGCAGACGGTTCTGAATCTCCTCAGAGAGGTCATAAGGGGGCAGTGAACAGGCCGAGTCACCCGAGTGAACTCCCGCCTGCTCGATATGCTGCATGATCCCGCCAATCAGCACATCCTTGCCGTCACAAATCGCATCCACATCCACCTCAACCGCGTCATTAAGGAAATGGTCCAACAGTACCGGGCTCTCATTCGAGACCTCTACCGCCTCACGGAAATAGCTCTTCAGGTCCTCAGCATCATGGACAATCTCCATCGCACGCCCACCCAGCACGTAGGAGGGGCGCACCACTAATGGATAACCGATCTCCTCTGCCAACAGCAGTGCCTCCTCCTCTGCACGCGCAGTACGGTTAGGGGGCTGTAACAGCCCCAGCTTGTTGAGTGCCTGCTGGAAACGCTCGCGGTCTTCCGAAAGATCAATCGCCTCGGGTGAGGTACCGATAATCGGTGCCCCCGCCTTCTCCAGATCTGCGGCCAGCTTGAGTGGCGTCTGTCCACCATACTGGACGATTACCCCGACAGGTTGCTCCTTATCCACCACCTCCAGCACATCTTCCAGTGTCAGTGGCTCAAAGTAGAGACGATCCGAGGTGTCATAATCGGTGGAGACAGTCTCCGGATTACAGTTGACCATAATGGTCTCATAACCATCCTCTCTCATCGCCAGTGCGGCGTGTACACAGCAGTAGTCAAACTCAATGCCCTGACCAATACGGTTAGGGCCGCCCCCCAGCACCATGATTTTCTTCTTAGCGGAGGGGTTAGACTCACACTCCTCCTCATAGGTGGAGTACATATAAGCCGTATCGGTCGGAAATTCTGCGGCACAGGTATCAACCCGCTTGAAGACCGGACGAATGCCGAGCTGCTGACGGTGCGCGCGCACCGCATACTCATCACTCCCCACCAGTTTGGCCAGCCGCCGATCCGAAAACCCCTTGCGCTTCAAGCGGCGTAGCGTCTGTCTGTCCAGCCCCACCAACCCTCCACCCGTGAGTGCGCTCTCCTCCTTGAGCAGATCCTCAATCTGGACCAGAAACCAGCGGTCAATCCAGGTAGCCTCAAAAATCTCTTCCAGGCTCCAACCGGCACGGAATGCATCGCCCAGATACCAGATTCGATCCGGACCGGGCACCCGTAACTGCTTGCGCAGGGTCTCTTTCACCCCCTCTGCATCCGGTTCAATCTGCTCATCCAGT
>JABHIC010000030.1 GCA_018671205.1 Gammaproteobacteria bacterium | reverse complement strand
GGAGAGGGCGTTGGAGTGCTCAACATCAACTTCACCCTGATCAAGGTGCTGTTTGTCTCCATCTCCCTGGGGCTGGTCTCTGCCTGGGTTGGCTACCTTGCCACCAAGATCCTCAAAGATACCGTTGAGCAGTTCATTCTGATCTATCTGGTGGTCAATATCTCCTTTCTGCTTGCCGAACACTTCCACGCCGCAGGCATTCTGGCCATTGTATCGTCCGTCATGAGTTTTAAACTACTCATTCAAAAAGAGCTACAGCGCAGTGGCCGCCTACCGAAAATCACAACCGATGGTGCAGAGGGGTACGCCTCACTGATCTCCTGGATACGTAAAATCCCCGCCATCACCCGTAAAGATTTTCGTGTCTACCGCAAGGAGGCGATGTTCATTGGTATCTTCGCCAACGCCGGTGTCTTTATCAGCATGGCGATCCTCTTTGAGCCCCATCTGCTACAGCAATACCTCACCGAGATCCTGGTTATTTTCCTCCTCACCACCGTGCTACGTGCCTCAGCCATCATTGCGATGGTTCGCACCCTGCACCTCCCTAACCGCTGGAGCAGTGCACTCACGCTGGCAGGGAGCAAAGGGGCACTGGCCATCATCATGGTCCACTCAATTCCCAAAAGCTTTGTCTATCAGGAGATGTTTGAGGCCATTGTGATTGGCATTATCATCTTCACCACCTTTGGTTATACCCTACTCCTGATGTGGCATGTGACCCACCATAAAATAGCCTACCAGCAGGATCGCCAACACTATGAGCATGCCCATACCCCATCCGCTGAAGAGCTGATTTATGGGCTCCATAGTGCCATCGAGCATGACGAGCTGAGCCACGCCTACAACCCCACCTATTTTGAGACCTTGTTAGATAACGAAATTGCCCGCAGTCGACGCTACAAAACCGAGCTCTCTGCCATCATGATCCATATTTGTAGCTCCGCCCCCCCCCACCAACCGATCGTTCCATGCGAGACTATCATCTCAATACTGGGAAATGTCATTACCGGGCTGATCCGTAACAATGACTACTTTGGGCGCATGGACAATGATACTTTTCTGGTTTTGGTCACCAATACCGGACTCAGTGGCACAATGATCCTGACCGAACGGATTGACCAGCTGTTTCAGGATCAACTCGAAAGCAACACCGTGCATGCCCGTTATGGGATCACCGCATTCGAGGAGAGCGACTCAGCAGAGAGTCTGAAAGAGAAGATGAAGGATGCCTTACGCAGAACTGAAATGAAACCAAAGAAAAATATCGAGATCGAGATCTGACTCCCAACCCTCTCTCACTGAATTTCTGTCCAGGGTAGCTCTAAATCGAGGCGGGCAGGCGGGGTAGAGCGACCAACTCCAGCGGCATCGCATACCCATAAATCATCTTCTGGGCCATCTCGTACCCCCGATCCTGACCAGAGTTCACAATCAGCACCACCGCCCCAATTCGGTTGGCCACCTCACCCAGGCGCAGGGCACGATCAATCGCATCAACCCATCGGCTTGAGTAGTCGAAGACCACCACATACTCCTCCATCACACACTCCGCCACGCTCCCATCAGGGAGTTCAACATCGGTATCCCCCTTACAGCCGTAGGCCACGTAGTCAGAGAGAGGCTGTGCGCTTACCGAGGGGAGTAGAAAAAAGAGAAACAGAAGAGCGGTTATTTTTTGCATAACAGCGAGTCTACACGGTTCAACTGCCTATTGAAACTGTATAGAGCGGACGCATACTATGAATAGTTTCATAAGTTCCTTCATGGCGATTCCGGGGCCGTTGATAGCCAGGGATGGCTATCATCGAGCGCACATGGATGTTTTACAGCGTGTCATGGAAACGTTATGAAGGAACTTATGAGATAGTTAATCCCCTCATCGAATCCAGCGCCAGGTCACCCCCAGCGCCAGCAGCGAGAGTGCCGCAGAAAAGAGGAAGATGGCAGAGGCTCCGACAGAGGTCCAGACCAGACCACCCAGCAGACTGCCCACCACCCCCCCCACCCCAAAGCTGATACTGGAGTAGAGCGCCTGCCCTCGTCCCTGCAGTTTGCCCCGAAATTGATCATGAATAATATGGATCGAGACCGCATGAATCACCCCAAAACTGGCGGCATGGAGCATCTGGATCAGAAACATCAACTCCAGTGAGGCGGCATAGCGGGCGGTCACCAGCCAGCGTATCACCGCCAGCAGAAGGCTCGCCAGCAACAGCTTGCGCTCACCAAAGCGGGGAAGCCAGCGCGCCATCACCATAAATACCGCCACCTCTGCCCCAACACTAAGCGCCCAGATCATCCCAATCATCCCCTTATCATGACCGAAGGTCTCCATATAGAGGGTGTAGTAGGTGTAGTAGGTGCCATGCGCCGCCTGATTAAGAAAGGCCACAAACAGCAGCGCCACCACCAGTGGGCGACTGAGTACGCTTTTCAGCGAGAGCGGAGGGTGGTCATGGTCTGGGTCAGGAACCGCTGGCACCGCCAGACTACTGAACCAGATGCCCACCATTAGCAGCATCAGTACCATCGGTACCAGCTCAATTCCCCACTGCTCCAGCTGAGATCCGAGCAGGGCAACGGTCACAATAAACCCAACTGAGCCCCAGACACGAATGGAGGAGTAACGCGCCACCTGACTCCCCAAATGGTTAAGAGTAACCGCCTCAAACTGAGGCAGTGAGGCGTTCCAGAAGAAGCTGAAGCCGGCAATGACCACCACCATCCACCAGTAACCACTACCGATAAAAACGCCGGCAAAGATCACCATTGAGGCCAGAGAGGTGACGCGGACAATCCAGAGATGCTCCCCCCGCTGGTCTGCCCACCAGCCCCAGAGATTGGGAGCGATCATCTTGGTTGCAGCCAGTATGGCCGTCAGCTCGCCGATCTCCATAATGGAGAAGCCCAGACTCTCCAGATAGGGGCTCCAGTAGGGGATCAACACCCCCAGGGTACCGAAATAGAAGAGATAGAAGCTGGAGAGGCGAAAGTAAGGGAGTGGTCGGGTCACCTGATTATCAGACCACCACCCATCAGATTACCGGGGTCTCACTCACCACCCCACCATTCTGTCCACGCTGCCGCAGTGCGTGATCAAGCAGTACAATGGCCAACATCGCCTCTGCAAT
>JABHIC010000260.1 GCA_018671205.1 Gammaproteobacteria bacterium | reverse complement strand
CAGTATGATTTGTGATGCCGCTAGCGTGGTTATTCCAGTGAGGGTTGCAATCTCGATCTGGGCCTCACTCCCGCTGCCGTCACTATCGTAGTAGAGGCGGCTATCACTGGTATCAAAGATAAAGTGGTGGCTGGCCTCTGTGGCAGTGCTAGCGGCACCACTGGTAAAGTAGCTATCATCCAGTTGCCCCCACCATTCACTATCCCATCCAGCCGCTGTCACCTTGCCGTTAAAGTCTCGGCCATTGAATACAATCAGATCGCCACTACTGAAATTTGTGAGGGTATCCCCTCCATCCGCTGTGGTTGCGTAATAGACGGCATCGGTATCACTATCGGCGCCCAAATCCAGATTGTCCAGGCCGCCTGCACCATGCAGCCGGTCTGCTCCGGTACCTGCGCTGAGGGTATCCCCTCCATCCGCACCAAAGAGTTGATCCGCGAGCTCTCCACCCTGTAGGGTGTTGCCGCTATTATTGGTTGCGTAGAGGTAGAGCCGGTTACTCTGTTCAGTTTGAAAATTCAGGCTGTTTGAGTCGCTACTGATGACAATTTTGCTTGCTTCTATGGGTGGCAGTGGCAGTACATCAAGCTCATTTTCACTGCTTCCGTAAAAAGCAACCTCCTCAATACTGTTGTTGATGATGTTGACGCTGGAGCTTAAATTGGTGGCTAAATTGGTCAGTGTAAAGAGCCCCTCCGTGGTGACTTCAATAGAGACCTCATCAAGGTTGGTGAATTCGAGTCGATCAAACCCCCCCTGTCCATCAATGGTGTCATAGCCACCGACCGAGACCTCTTTACGCATTACAAAGATATCATCCAGTCCGGTACCAGAGAGTGCGTCATCTCCTGTTGTCCCCTCAATTGCGCTGATTGATTGTCTGCTCGACAGGTCGCTCAGTGCCTTACCGTCGAGCTGAATATTGGCAGCACTCAGTCCGCTGAGGTTGGTCAGTTGTGCAATCTCAACCCGGCTTTCATCACTGGCTGCACCGCTGAGATAGCCATCACTATCGTAGTAGAGTCTGTTGCTGGAGGTGTCAAAGATAAAGTGGTGGTCTGCGCTGGTTGCGACAGCCCCATCACCGCTGGTGAAGTACTGTGCAGCCAGGGTGCCGACTGTCCAGTCTTCATCGGCTCCTGTTCCGGTCACGTTGCCCCAATAAGAGACATTGCCATTAAAGGTGGTGGCATCAAACTGGAGTTTGTCCTCACTGGCAGAGAAGTCGGTAATGATCTCTCCCGCTCCACCGTGGGAGGGGTCGCCATAGTAGAAGAGATCCTTCCCACTGCCGCCGCTCAGGGAGGTGTCTACCCCATTGCCGCCGATGATGACGTCATTTCCCGCCCCCCCATTGATGATATCTGCACCACTGCCACCACCAAGGTTGTCATTGCCACTCTCTCCGGTGAGGGTGTCATCCCCACTGTTGCCGCGCAGCATCGACCTGACACCCTCAATAGCGGTAATGGTGTCATCGCCGGAGAGGCCGAAGGCAAAGCTACCGAGCACGGTTGCGTCAGGGGCAAGGCTGGAGGCATAGCTGCCAAGGTCAATGATATCCCCCTCTCCCACGGTATCCTTGCCGACCACACCGATGCCGAAACCGGGGCTGTTGGGGTTGAATTGGATACTGAACTTGTGATTCACGGACTCTGATTCTGTCTCCAGCTCAAGCCACTCAATATTGGTCATACTGATCTGTGAGAAAGGGGAGGCAGCCCCGGCTGTGAGTCCACTCCAGATCTTGGTGACTCCGCTCTCTCCCCCTGTAACCTCGGTAAGCAGGTGGATATTTTGCAGATTTTCCAGCCGTAGTGAGTCGATCCCTCCCCCTCCATCGAGGTTGTCTATACCCCCCAGTGTGCTCTCCTGCTGCATCACAAAGGCGGTATTGGAGTCGTCACTGTATAGCGTGTCATCTCCTGTGGTTGCGACCACCACCTGGTCGGGGGGGGGAGGCTGGTCTGGCGGTGGGGGGGGAGTATAGTCCGGAGGTGGGGGGGGCGGAATATAGTCCGGGTTGTCGGGATCTTGTGTGGGGTCGTAATCAGGGTCGAAGTTGGGATCAAAGTCCGGACTATTGGGGTCGGTCAGTGGGTTGTAATTAGGGTCATTAAAGGGCGCATCGGGGTCAAAATCGGGGCTATTGGGGTCGAGCGCAGGGTCGTAGTTGGGATCGAAGTCTGGACTATTGGGGTCGGTCAGCGGGTTGTAGTTGGGGTCGTTAAAGGGTGCATTGGGGTCAAAGTCGGGGTTGTTGGGGTCGAGCGCAGGATCGTAGTTGGGATCGAAGTCCGGACTATTGGGGTCGGTCAGCGGGTTGTAGTTGGGGTCATTAAAGGGCGCATTGGGGTCAAAGTCGGGGTTGTTGGGGTCGAGCGCAGGATCGTAGTT
>JABHIC010000259.1 GCA_018671205.1 Gammaproteobacteria bacterium | reverse complement strand
CGTGATGCAGAGAAAACAGAAGAGGCCGTGGAGAGAGAGTTATGAGTAGTGCAGACCAGCTGATTATTTTTGATACCACGCTGCGTGATGGGGAGCAGAGTCCGGGGGCCTCGATGAACATGGAGGAGAAGCTGAGAATTGCGCGAAGCCTGGAAAAGATGCGGGTGGATGTGATTGAGGCAGGCTTTCCCGTGGCCAGTCCGGGAGATTTTGAATCCGTCAAGGCGGTTGCCGAGGTGGTCCGGGAGAGTGTGGTTTGTGGGTTGGCGCGTGCCCTGCCAGGTGATATCGAGATTGCCGGAGAGGCACTAAAACCGGCTGCCAGAGGGCGTATTCACACCTTTATCGCCACCTCACCGATCCATATGGAGAAGAAGCTGAGGATGTCTCCGGATCAGGTGGTTGAGCAGGCGGTGAAGGCGGTGAAGTGGGCAAGGGATTACACGGATGATGTTGAGTTCTCGCCGGAGGATGCCGGACGCTCCGATGTTGATTTTCTCTGCCGTATTCTGGAGGCAGTGGTTGATGCGGGGGCAACAACCCTCAATATTCCCGATACCGTGGGATATAACCTGCCACACCAGTTTGGAGCGCTGATTGAGAATCTGATAGCGCGTATCCCCAACTCCGACAAGGCAATCTTCTCGGTTCACTGCCATAACGATCTGGGGCTGGCGGTGGGGAACTCCCTCTCGGCCGTGCTGAATGGTGCGCGTCAGGTAGAGTGCACCATCAATGGTCTGGGGGAGCGGGCGGGTAACGCCTCTCTGGAGGAGGTGGTGATGGCGGTACGCACCCGTCAGGATCTCTTTCGTTGTGACACCCGACTGGACACCACGCAGATTGTCCCCTGCTCCAAACTGGTCTCCAGTGTGACCGGCTTTCCGGTACAGCCGAATAAGGCGGTGGTGGGAAGTAACGCCTTTGCCCATGAGTCAGGTATTCATCAGGATGGGGTACTGAAACAGCGTGAGACCTACGAAATTATGCGTGCGGAGGATGTGGGTTGGGGTGCCAACCGTATGGTGCTGGGGAAGCACTCCGGGCGTAATGCCTTCAAGACCCGGCTTCAGGATCTGGGGTTTGAGTTCGAGACTCAGGAGGAGCTGAACGAGACCTTTGTCCGCTTCAAGGAGCTGGCAGACAAGAAGCATGAGATCTATGATGAGGATCTGCAGGCACTGGTTACGGATACCTCACAATGCTGTGCCGATGAGTGTTTTCGTCTGGTAGCGCTGCGTGTCTGCTCGGAGACCGGAGAGTCCCCGGAGGCTGAGGTGACGATGATTGTGGATGGAGATGAGCGGACTGCACAAGCGTCAGGAGCGGGCCCGGTGGATGCCGTCTTCTGTGCCATTGAGTCGCTGGTCGGGAGCCAGGCCAAGCTGGATCTCTACTCCGTCAATAGTATTACCGAAGGGACGGATGCCCAGGGTGAGGTAACGGTTCGTCTGGAGAAGCGGGGGAAAATGACCAATGGGCAGGGGGCAGACACCGATATCGTGATCGCCTCTGCCAAGGCCTATATCCATGCCCTGAACCGGGTCGAGGAGCCGGAGCAGCGGGCGCACCCACAGTTGTAGGAGAGCATAGTGTTTTTCGCCTTTATTGAGCTCTTCCTGTTGTTCGCTCTGGTGGGGTGGGTGGTCTGGATGATTCGTAAATGAGACCCCTGTCGTCCCATCTGCAGGTGATGGGTATCCAGCAGTGGGTACTCAGGGCCGCGCCATCCGGGGTGCCGGAGGAGAGAGAGGGTGATTTCTCTCTGCAGATAGCGCGTCAGGGTGAGGTGGCTGCCCCCCTGTTGATCATTACTACGGCGCTTGATGCACCAGCAGAATCACTATTGGAGGCCATGCTCTGGGCAATTGGGGTGCAGCGGGCAGACTGTTATCAGATCACCGTGCTGGATGAGGCCCTGTTCACGCTGGAGGGCTTTCACCATTTCATTCAGCAGCAGGTTGCAGAGAGCGCAGCGGACGCGATGCTACAGTTGGGAGGGGCACCCCTGCCGATTTCCGGCTTGATTACCACCCACCATCCTCGTCACCTGCTGCGTCATCCTGAGGATAAACGGATCGCCTGGGAGGCGCTGAAGCAGCTTCGCAGGCAGCTATGAATAGTCCCATAAACTCCTTCATAACGTTTCCAGTGCACGCTGTAAAACATCCATGTGCGCTCGGCGATAGCCATTCCTGGCTATCAACGACCCTGGAAACGTTATGAAGGAATTTATGAGACGGCTAATATGAACAGTGTAGTCAAGCTGATGGGGGAGTTCGATGTTCGCCCGATGGCGCGGGAGGATCTTCCGGCAGTACTGGAGATTGAGCAGCAGGTCTACCCCTTCCCCTGGGCGCAACAGATCTTTGTGGGCTCGATGGAGGCGGGTACCCTGCTGGTGGTGCTGCAGCGGCAGCAGCAAGTGGTGGGTTACGGGGTACTCTCAACGGCAGCCGGGGAGTCCCAGCTGCTCAATCTGGCACTTTCACCACATTATCAGGGCAGGGGGCTGGGGCGTGCCCTGCTTCAATGGCTGATTGAGCAGGCTCGACAGGGGGGGGCAGATATACTTTTTCTGGAGGTGCGTCTCTCTAACGATACCGCTCAACAGCTCTACCAGAGCCTCGGTTTTAATGAGATCGGAGTACGCAAGCAGTACTATCGGGTGATAGGGGGGCGACGTGAGGACGCGCTGATCTATGCCCTACAAATCATGAATGAGGACTATTTTTTGAGTGATTCAGAGAGGTGAGGCTGAATGGTCTGCTGGATCGCCTGCTGTACGGAGAGCCCCCCGGCTATAATATTTCCGCTCTGCAGAAACTCTCCTCCCCCGGCGAAGTCGCTACAAAATCCCCCCGCCTCAGAGACCAGCAGTGCACCCGCCGCCATATCCCACGGTTTGAGTGAGATTTCCCAGAACCCATCGAGCCGTCCGGCAGCCACATAGGCGAGATCAATGGCGGCTGAACCGGTTCGCCGTATACCGGCCGTGTCGGGAAAGAGTGCCTTAAAAGTTTCTAGGTAAACATCAAGGTGTTGCTGCTGTTTGAAGGGGAACCCGGTACCCAGCAGGGCACCATCCAGCCCCTTGCGTTTGGTGGTGCGCAGACGGCGGTTATTGAGCATGGCGCCATCGCCCTTGGAGGCGGTAAACAGCTCATCTCTAAGGGGGTCATAGACCACCGCGTGGAGTAGCTCATCACGATAGGCGAGCGCGATGGATACCGCGAATACGGGAAAGCCATAGAGATAGTTGGTGGTTCCATCCAGTGGATCAATGATCCACTGATACTCATTCCCCTCCATCATCCCATTCTCTTCCGCCAGAATTGAGTGTTTGGGG
>JABHIC010000258.1 GCA_018671205.1 Gammaproteobacteria bacterium | reverse complement strand
CCTCTCCCTGAATCTGCCGTTGGTGGTGGAATTTTTTGACCAGCCAGAGAAAATTGAGCGGGTGCTGGATCATCTGAGTGAACATGTCGATCTTGCGCACATCGTCTGCTGGTCGGCAGAACAGCTTATAAAAGCATAAAAAACTGGAAAAAGAGAGCTATGTTAGACCCAAAAAGAGTACGAGATGATCTGTCTGGGGTGGTGGCAGGGTTGGCCCGCCGAGGGTTTATCCTGGATAGTGAATATCTGGTGGCGCTGGAGCAGCGCCGTAAAGAGACTCAGGTACGTACCCAGGAGCTGCAGAACCAGCGTAACAGCAAATCGAAAGGGATTGGGCAAGCCAAGGCGAAAGGAGAGGATATTCAACCATTGCTGGATGAGGTGGCTCAGCTTAAAGGGGCACTGGAATCTGCGGAACAAGAGCTGACCTCGATTCAGGCTGAAATGGGTGAGTTGATGATGGGGGTGCCCAATATTCCTCACGACTCTACCCCGGATGGAAAGGGGGAGGAAGATAATGTAGAGGTTCGTCGCTGGGGCGAACCTCTACCGTTCAGCTTTGAGGCAAAAGATCATGTCGCTCTTGGCGTTGAACTCAAGGGGATGGATTTTGAGCTCGCCGCAAAAATTACCGGCTCCCGTTTTGTGGTGATGCAGGGAGAGGTTGCTCGCATGCACCGTGCACTGATTCAGTTAATGCTTGATACCCACACCACAGCGCATGGCTATACGGAACTCTATGTCCCTTATGTAGTCAATGCCGATAGTCTGCGAGGTACGGGACAGTTGCCCAAGTTTAAAGAGGATCTGTTTGCATTGGGAACGGCGGGTATTCCGGAAGAGGAGCAGGCTCATGACTACTATCTGATCCCTACGGCAGAGGTTCCTGTCACTAATATTGCCCGTGGTGAGATTCAGCGTGCCGAGGATCTGCCGCTAAAGTTTGTGGCTCATACCCCCTGCTTTCGTAGTGAAGCGGGCTCTTATGGACGCGATACCCGTGGAATGATCCGGCAGCACCAGTTTGAGAAGGTGGAGCTGGTTCAGTTTGTCTCTCCACAGAACTCTTATCAGGCACTGGAAGCGCTGACAGAGCATGCCGAGCATATCCTGCAGATGCTGGAGTTGCCTTATCGGTTGATGGCCCTCTGTACGGGAGATATTGGCTTCTCCTCCACCAAGACTTATGACCTGGAGGTGTGGCTACCGGGACAGCAGGCCTATCGGGAGATCTCCTCCTGTAGTAACTTTGAGGCCTTTCAGGCGCGGAGAATGCAGGCCCGTTGGCGGAATCCGGAAACAGGTAAACCCGAACTGCTCCATACGCTGAATGGCTCGGGTCTGGCGGTAGGACGAACACTGGTTGCGGTGATGGAGAACTATCAGCAGGCGGATGGCTCGATTGTGGTGCCTGAGGTATTGCGGGGCTATATGGGTGGGGTTGATCGGCTGGAAACCGGAATGTGATGGATTATTTGCCTATTTTTATTGATCTGCGTGGTCGAGACTGTCTGGTCGTAGGGGGAGGGGAGGTGGCCGCACGTAAAGTGCAGATGCTGTTGCGTGTGGGCGCGAGGATCGAGGTGGTGGCTCCACAGTTGGGAGCGACGATAGAGAGACTTTATCAGCAGGGAGAGGTTGAGTGGCGTGCAGAAATCTATCAGGATCGTCAGCTTGAACGACAGGTACTGGTCTATGCCGCAACGAACCAGCAGGAGGTAAACCGGCAGGTTGCTGAGCGTGCTAAAGTGATGAATATTCCGGTGAATGTGGTGGATACCCCGGCGCTCTGTAGCTTTATTACCCCCTCCATTATTGATCGCTCTCCCGTGGTGGCAGCGATCTCAACCGGAGGTGCCTCCCCTGTGTTGGCGCGACTTATTCGTGCTCGACTGGAGTCCATGATCCCCGCAGCCTATGGCCATTTTGCCACGCTGGCGGCCCGTTTTCGTGAACGGGTAAAGGAAAAAATCGAGCCACAGTATCGTCGGCTCTTCTGGGAAAAAGCTTTCCAGGGGCCGATTGCCGAGATGATCTTCTCTGGTCGTCAACAGGAGGCAGAGCAGGCGATGGATGAGATGGTTACCCACTGTTGCCGGGCAGAAGGAGGAGAGCAGCTTGACCAGGGGGAGGTCTATCTTATTGGTGGCGGGCCGGGGGATCCTGACCTGCTTACCTTCCGTGCGTTACGGTTGATGCAGCAGGCTGATGTGATTGTCTATGATCGCCTCATCTCACCGGCTGTGCTCGATTTGACACGGCGTGATGCAGAGCGGATCTATGTCGGTAAAGAGCGGGATAACCACTCCGTGCCTCAGGACCAGATCAACCAGCTATTGGTTGATCTGGCACAACAGGGAAAGCGAGTGGCTCGCCTCAAGGGGGGAGACCCCTTTATCTTTGGGCGGGGGGGAGAGGAGATTGAGTTGCTGGCCGAAAAACAGGTCCCCTTTCAGGTTGTTCCTGGTATCACTGCGGCATCAGGGATCTCTGCCTATGCGGGTATCCCATTGACCCACCGTGACCATGCCCAGTCGGTTACCTTCGCAACCGGTCATCTCAAGGATGGGAGTTCTGATCTCAACTGGGAGGCGCTGGCCCACCCCGGACAGACTGTGGTCTTCTATATGGGACTGAAGGGGATTGATACCATTACCAATAAGCTGATTGAGCATGGGATGGAGCCGGCCACCCCGGCTGCTCTGGTACAGAAAGGGACGACTCCTGACCAGGAGGAGTACATCGGTACCCTGGAGAGTCTGCCGCAAATTGTGGCAGACTCCGATATTAAGCCTCCAACACTGATTATTATCGGTAGCGTAGTCACGTTACATGATCAGCTTGATTGGTTTCAACCGGATGAGCAACGTAGTATTGCACCCAGAGTATTCTGAGGAGGATAATGGTTATGGAACGGTTTGAGATTCCCACAATTCCTGATGAGTACTTTGTTGCCGCATTGCGGCTAATCGGCATGGCCAGCCTTGAAGGAGCCTATCATGCCTCGGAGTTCAGAAAGGTAGGGGAGGTGTATGATCTGCTTAATACACTGTTACAGCTCTATCAGCAGGAGGAGCAGGGTAGTGCCTTGATTGGGGAGGGGAGCGACTCTCCGGCACAGTTGACGATGGATCACCTCTTTATTATTGAGGTTGCAGTTGCCTTTGCTCTGGAACGGGGTAAACTGGAAGAACAGAGTGTGTTGGCGAGGGCGGTTCATGCCGGTTTTAAAGAGCATAACGATGCCTTACGAAAACAGGCCGAGCAGAGTGTTGCACAAACCGATAAAGATCATCATAACGAGGTGGGTTAGCCCGACTAAGGAGAGGTAGAAGAGATGCTGGTAAAAGATATTATGAGTCGCCATGTGCGTTCAGTGAAGTCGGATACCCCAATGAGAGAGGTTGTCTCGGCGATGACACTCTATCGGGTGAGTGGTCTTCCTGTGCTGGATGAGGAGGATAAACTGGTGGGCTTTATTGCAGAGAAAGATGTATTGCACCACCTTTTCCCCTCGTTGGAGGAGACCATGAATCTTGGCAGAACGATTGATTTCGAAGAGATGGAGACCGGCTATTCAGCGGTGGTTAATCTTCTGGTGAGTGACCTAATGACGACGGGCGTAATCGGCGTCACTGAAGATATGCCTATCCTGAAAGCGACCTCTCTTATGGTACGCCACCGTTTTCGTCGTATTCCAGTGGTTGATGGTGACTTTCTGGTGGGAATGATGAGTCTTGGTGATGTGCATAAGGCGATCTTTAAAGAGGTGATTGCTGATGTCTGCGTAAAGATCTAGATTTTCATGATTATGATCGATACGCTACACCCTATCCTGCTTAATCTGATCTATGTGATGATAGGAGGGGTATTGACCCTGCTCTTTATGTGGGTGGGTTGCCGAATGTTTGCCCATATCATGGATTTCAGTATCTCTGAGGAGCTGCAGAAGGGCAATCAGGCGGTTGGACAGATGATTATGGGGCTCTATATCGGCATAGGCGTGGCACTTGGGCTAGCGATTGGGCTGGGCCTCAATTAACCCATGAGTGGGTAAGCAGTGGCTCGTCTGATGGGAGGGGTTCAGGACTTATATAAAATCTGTGGGCTCTTCTTGTTTGGCTTTTCCTCTACCTTGCATGCGCTTGATCTAAGGAAGGTAGAGTCGGACTACTGGACAGACCGTTACGACCCCTATTTCAGAAAACAGGCCAAACACTATTTTGGCCCATTGGTTGATTGGCACTGGTTCAAGGCTCAGGGGATTGCGGAATCTGACCTCCGTCCAGATGTTGAAAGCCACAAAAAAGCCTATGGGATCATGCAATTGATGCCGTCTACCTTTGAGGAGATTCGCCTCAAAGGGAGTGGGTTTGGCCGTGCCCAGATTGAAGATCCACGCTGGAATATAGCCGCTGGAATCTACTATGATCGTTACCTGTTTCTCACTTTTTCGCCGATAGATGATGTTTCAGAGCGGTTCAACTATACTTTTGGTGCCTACAATGCGGGTCGCTCCCGTATTCTTGAACGGGTCAGGCGCGTGGGGGGAGAAGAGGAGAGGTGGCCGCTCTGGAGCAATCTCAATGCGACACTCCCGACAGAAACGAGCCGTTATGTGGAACGCATTCACAAACTGATGGAGTAACGACTGATGGAAGTAAAGGTTCCCCCCTGGCGTGTTCTCTCAATTGATGATGAGCAGAGTGTGCATGATACCTATCGTGCGATTCTCTGTGAGGATGAGTATGAGCAGCAGTTAGATGCACTGCTCGGTGAGGTGGTCTCGGAACCCGTAGAAGAGCCAAAAGAGGTACTGTTTCAGCTTGACAGCGAATTGAGTGGAGAGGCAGGTTACCAGAGAGTGGAACAGGCACTGGAAGAGGGGAACCCTTTTGCGGTGATTTTCCTCGATATGCGTATGCCTCCAGGCTGGGATGGGCTCAAGACGGCAGAGATGGTCCGTGGCATAGACCCGGCTGTGCGCATTATCCTGATTACCGCCTATGCAGATTATGAACTAAGTGAGATTCGCGAGCGTATTGGTAACGACTTTATCTTTATGAATAAGCCGGTGACCAAAAATGAGTTGCTTCAAGTCACCACCCTGTTCGTAAAACAGTGGAGCCATGCTCGTCAACTACAGAGCAGTGAGCCTGAGAGTCATGTACGTCTGCAACAGGGGGATGAGGTGCCGAATGTTCCATTGGAACAAGGGAGGTCGGCTCAGCTACAGGAGCAGAGAGTTCAGATTTTGTTGGTCGACGACTCACCGACCATTCTGGCTGTCTATAGCTTTTTATTACAGCGAAATGATGGCTATGAAGTCATGGTTGCAGAGGGGGTGGATGAGGCGCAGGAGGTGGTTGAGGAGTTTCAGCCTGATATTGCCATTATTGACTACTTGATGCCGGAGAAAGATGGCTGTGTGCTGGCCTCGGCCCTGCAACAGCACCCAGCAACCGATCACTGTAAGATACTCTTCTTTGCACTAAAATCAGAGGTGAAGCTGATCTCCTGCGGGGTCATGCAGCATGAGGTGATCTACAAGGATGATCCCACGGAGGTTTTTCTTCACCAAATTGCTGCGATAGCGCAGACTGTCTCTGTCCAGAAGGCGCTCGGGCAGCGGGTTAAACAGCAGGCAGAAGAGAAGGGGAAAAAGCAGGTAGAGGTGGCATATGAGGTTGAGAGTGTCTCTCAGCATCAGCACTGGCTGGAGGCAATCCTCAACAGTATAGCGGAGGTGGTGGTTGTGGTAGACCTTGCAGGGCGAGTACTCTACACCAACTCGTCTGCGGTAAACCGCTTGGGATATCAATCGGGTCAGCTCAATGGGGTACCACTGCAGCAGCTGGTCGAGGGGATAGAGCCGGGGTTATCAGAGGCAGACTGCCTATTGCGTTGTGGTAATGGGAGAACGTTTCAGGCCCACTACTCCCGTTCTCCGTTGATGACCTCTGACGAGCAACCGCAGCATGGTGAGGGTGAGGTGCTGGTTTTTCACCTTTCCAATGAGTAGGTTTCAGGCAACTGTTGAAAAAGTGAATTTTTAGAGGTGCCCTTAAGGTAGTAATACCGAACCTGTGAAAATTAAATAATTCTTGAGAAAAATGTGCGTAATGCATTGAAAACACAGTGCTTTGCTTTCTTGTAATATTTTATAGTAATTGACAGGTTTGTGTTGTTGGTTTAAGCTGACAGAGCATAGAAATTATGAGTTGACCGGTAAGCAGACTGGAGTGTTCTGTCTGTTATTGTAAAATTTGAGTGGTCTCTTTCGCGGCCACTATGATGAAGGAGCATTGATATGTCTTTGTTGAAAAAAGTGAATGGGGCCGTTGTCGGGATTTTCCTGACAATGGCTGGTGTAGGTCTAGCGGGCGCAGCCCCAACCCTGACGGTTACCTCTCCATTGGATAGTGCATCGATCGATACGGATAATGTACTGGTGACAGGAATGGCAACAACAGCGGCTGGGCAAGGGGTTGATGTGGTTCTGGTGCTGGATAACTCAGGG
>JABHIC010000257.1 GCA_018671205.1 Gammaproteobacteria bacterium | reverse complement strand
GTGCGGGCGATGTTGGAAATGCGAACTTCGTCGATTTGGCCTTGAAATTCTGGATCCCAAGTTGTATCTCTATTTCCTATTTTTAGAACTGATGAGACATTGGTGTCTCCAATAGTTGTGTTGGAGGTGGTGGATACTTCCTTGCCATTTATATATAGAGTCCAAACGCTAGAGTTTCTCGAGATAGCCACGTGAACCCACTCATTAAGTGACGCACCCGTACTAACAGCAGAAAATATATTTGCTGCATTCGTACCATCTCCTGCACGAAAATATAAACTTGCGATAGAGCCCCAGAATTTAAATCCATCATTCCACGTGCTTTCTTTAACTAAAAATGTGCCTTGACCACCAGTCTGATATACCCAAGCTGAGAGCGTGTATTGCCTATCTGACTCATGGGTTAAGAAGGCTGCTGTTTGGATTTTTGTAGTTCCGCCATCAAAGCCACCTCTCGCATTATTTAACTTGCCGCTAACAATACTAGTTCCAGTTGCGGTGCCATCATTCCCATTCCCACTACTATCAGCCACACTACTCCCACTCCCCTCATTCATATGCCACAACCCCACAGTGTGCTCATCTGCTGGGAGCTCTTGGTAGTAGGTTTCTAGGGAGGGAACACTACCAGTGCCGGTGTCTTTGACCCGATCTAGAGTGCCTGCCGAGAACTCGGTAGTGGTGTCGTGGACTACGGTGGGGTCGATCACGACGGGGTAGACTCTAGCAGGATCGTTGAGCCAGGTCGGGTCAACGGTGAGTTTGAGATAATAATTAGTTGTTAGTTCTTGGTTCTCAGTTCCTGGTTGGGGGCGTTCTTGGCCGATTTGCATAAGAACGTTGTCTGTACGAGCGCCAGTAGCGTCATAGGCGTAAGGCTTCTCAAAATGGAAGAGATATTCCCCGTTACTATCCTGGAAGGTGGGGGAAAGGGAGATGACTCCATCGGGCCTTTTGGTTAACTCCTTAGGTGTAGTGCCGGAGAGATCAAGATCAAAGAGGTAGGTGGAGGGGACATGAGGTTCCGAACTACCTGAAAGTTCGGAACCTTTGGGTGCTTGTTTAATAATGATCTCTTCTTTGACTCCGTTACTGAGCGTGGTGTACTGGAGGTCGACTCCCTCCATCACATTCTCGAACAGGACGGTATCACGATTAGTCTTTTTCCCCTGAGTGGGATCAATTCCTGCAAGAGTAAAGGTGGCTATAGCTGATTCTACCTGAAAAGCAACCTGAGGTGAGCCGTCTCTAGTACCGATATCGGCGGAGAAGGTCTTGTTACCGGCAGTGAAGAGAGTGTTACCTGAGCCTTTTTTAATGCGAGGAGCGTGAGGAGTGGAGTTGAGGGTGAAAAGGAGGATGACTGTACCGAGAGTGATGCCGAGGGTGAGTAACCCCAGAGAGATAGTCTTTGACCCCAGAGGGATACTTGTCAGATCCCACGGGGTCTTTGACATCCCACGGGGTCTGCGCTTCGCTAGAGATCGTAGAGAACGGGGAAGGAGAGATTGTAGATAGTGGATCGTAGGTCGTAGGAGGGAGGAGATTGATCGTAGAGAGCGTCGTAGGCGACGACGGATAGATCTGATATAGAAATGATGTTTTTGTCTCACTAGTATATATTGAAGCATATTCTGGATCTTTGCAAGTAGCTGTTTCATTGTTGAGTCCTTGATTTGAGATATCGCTTGCCCCAGGATGTTTTGAGATAATTTTCTCGCTTTCTCGCTGATCCTCTGGAAAGACAAGCTTCGTAATAGATGATCTTGAGTGGTCTGCGATGTTTGGTTGATTGAACACGACCAATATTGTGCTCTCTGAGTCTTGCGTTGATATCATCACACGATCCGACGTAGTAATTATCATCTTTTTTGGATGTAAGAACGTAGGTGTAGAAGAGTTTACCCCGAAGAGATAGCTCGCTTTGCTCACATCTCATGGGAATTTGTGTTGAGTTGGATTGACCCCGAAGAGATAGCTCGCTTTGCTCACATCTCATGGGAATTTGTGTTGAGTTGGATTGACCCCGAAGAGATAGCTCGCTTTGCTCACATCTCATGGGGTTAAATTGGAGAGTCATTGTTGACTCTCCAATTTAATAATCCACCAGTTAAAGGAGATGTCAGTAGCGGCAGGACTGTCGACCGCGACAGTGAAGCTGCGGGTGCACGGAGTGAGAACGACCGAGACATCGGGGGGAGGGGGTGGGCAAGTTTCTTTGGCCTTCACGAATACTACCTTGTTGTCGGTGTTGGTAGTGGGGGTCAGGTAGACCAGGGTGTTGTCACTGACGTATTCGCTCTCGATAATGAGTTCTGTGTTGGGGGAGACTAGAGTAGCCTCACCTGCTGTGGCGTTGCTGGTGCTACTGATTCCTAATGCCTGGGCGAGAGCGGAGGTGCTGGCGGATTCTGTGGCATCGGAGGGTGCGGCGATTGTGATGAGTCTTGTGGAGAGATCGCGGAAAGAGGCTGAGCCGGAGGCGTCGATGGTGGCGACTGCCTCACCTGATTCGTTGTAGACGGCGAGTAATTGACCAAGTTGGCTAGAAGGGGTGGCTGGTGGAGTGCCGAGTTCTAGTGAGCCAAGTTGAGCTGATTGTGCGAGAATCTTGCCAGATACTGTGAGATCTCCGTTGATTGCGACCTGACCACTGGAATCGACAATAAGAGTGTTGTTGGCAAGATTAACAAGACCGCCAGTTGGTTGGAGAGCTAGGGTGTTAGATTTGCTGGTAATGGAGTCGGTGTAGAAGTAGCCAGTGATATCGAGGTTGGTGATAACGGCTTGTCCGATGACGGCGAGGTAGTCGTTGATAAAGACCATGTCGGCGTCAAGGGAGGCGAGAGTGGCGGAGTCGGTCCCAGTTGAGTAGTTCTCTTCGTTCTCACTCAACGGGATAGAGCTTGCTGAGAAGGTGGCTTCGGGTGGGGTAGAGATGTCTTGGGCGGTAGTATCAGTTAAATCAGCGAGGCGAGCTTTGATACGGTCGGTGATGGTTTCCAAGTCGTCGTCGGATAGTTCGGTGGTGGAGCCAGCAGAAAGGGAGGCGATTTTGGCATCAAGCCCTTCTATAGAGTTGGCGGTAATTGAGTTTGCGATGATGTTGTTAGCTCTAAGTGTATCGACATCTAATTCTTCTAATCGTGCAATGCGAGCACTGATGGAGCTCGCCTGGATCTCACCATCGATGGTGAGGGTGGGGAGGGAGGGATCTCCAGGTGTGATAATGGTGTTGGCGGCAATGGTGAGAGGCTGGGTTGAGTCGAGAGGGGAGATGAGATTGGTCTCTAGGGAGGTGATCTGAGCTATGGTGGTGGTGATGGAGTGGAATATCTCGGCAAAGGGATTGGTGGTGGGAGCTTCTGGGGGCTGAGAGCTAGTGTCCCAGTTCGTCTGGCCTTCGAGAATGAAACCAAGAGCATCACTACCATCTCTAGTATTGGCCCAGGTTTCTGCGTCAAATCTAGGGGCAGTTAGGCGGTATGAGATGGTGGACGGGGCGGATGAGTAGATCTGAATGAGACCAGATTCTGGGACTAGTTCGTACCAGGTGCGAGTGTTGGAGTTGGCAGAGAGGAGGACAACTAGTTCATCGAACTGTTCGTGCAGATTGGTGACTTCGCGGAAGAGCCATAGGTCTGATCCTTGAGGAGCCGAGGCGAGATCGATGGCTGCGCGATAGCCATATCCTGGAATGTGCTCTGTAGTCTGGACTGATCCTGTGGTCTCTTCTTTTACCCCTGTCATACCTGAGAGGTATGTGGCGAATTTGTCACCGTTAATAGTGTAGGGGGGGTCGATGGTGCCAGCGTCGAGTTTGCCTGTACCTGAGCTACCAATCACTACTGTGCCAGTGCCTGCGTCGATTGTGATGTTGCCGTTGGTGCCGTTGCTGGTGATGCTAAAGGCGCCATTACTAATCATGTTGCCGTCGACGATGAGGGAGGTTCCGGTTGCGGCGGGGTCTAGGTAGTAGGTGGCGGAGGCGGTGTCAACGAAGCGCTGGGCACCTACGTCTCCAACTACTTCTAGTTCTTCGCCAGGTGCGGTGGTGCCGATGCCGACGTTGCCACCAGCATTGAAGATGACGTCTCCGCCAGTGATGCCAGGGAACTTGACTAGAGCAGAGCTAGTGGCAGTGCTGCCAATCAGGACGTCCCAGGTATTATTGAGTTGGGAGATGGCACCTGTATTTTCTTGCCACATGCCAGCTGCTCCTCCCCCACCAATGTTACCCCAGGCACCTCCACTGTTTTTGTATTGGATCGTGCCTGAGTTGTCACGGAAGCCGTAACCAGACGTACCCTCGGTAGCTCCCCAGTTGATGTAGGAATCGGCGAGTAAACCAATGTTACCTGAGTTGTGGATGGTCATGGCAGTTGTGAGTCCCGTATCACCTCCAACACTGGTGCGGAAGGTGAATTCGTTTCCGTTGAGAGCATTGATTGAGCTCGGGGAGAGACCATCAAAGCTAAGTACCCCTGAGACGCTGGCATCACCTGCGACTGAGAGGTCAAGAAGGTTGCCTAGTGAGTCACCAGCGAGAGAGATAAAGTTGCTGGCCGCGTTGATGGTGATGTCGCCACTATCGTTACTAATGGTACTGGTGGAGCCACCGATCTCGAGCTTGCTACTGGGATCCTGGACGCCGATACCGACGTTGCCGTCACTTGCTACAACGAAGCGAGTCTCGCCGGAGCTACTGGCGGCAAAGATGTCACCTGTGCCTGATTGGTCGACGATAAGTGAAGCCATGCTGGTGTTGCCACTAATACTGGCAGTGGGGATGGTACCGAGGGTTGATCTTATGTCGAGAGTGGCAAGAGGGGAGCCAGTGCCGATCCCGATTCTGCTAGTTGAGCCATTGAGGAAAAGTAGGTTGCTATTAATGTTCCAAGTATTACTCCCGAGTGTGGTGGCGAGCTCTGAGCCGGCGAAGGTGAAGTCAATGTCATTGTCGTTGCCGAAGGTGAGTGGGGCGGAATCTGCGAGGTATAGTCCTGCGATCTTGTTGGCACCCGCTGAGGCGGAGTTGCCGAGAGTCTCCCCGGAAGTGGGGTAGACATAGGTGCCTCCATCGGTGAAGAGGCCGCCTCCCAAGGTGGAGAAGTCAGTGACACAGTTGGTCTCGCCATCACCTGTGCAGAACTTGGTGGCTTCGACTGTGCCGTCGGAGACGGCGGTACCGAAGGTTGAGATGCCAGAGCTGACGTAGAGATCGTTGACGATAGAGACGGCAGCACTAGCAGCGCTAGTGAGGGTGAGATTGCCCCCGACATCTTCGATAGTGTGGGCGACACTGTCAATCATGCTGATGATACCTGAGCTATTGATGTCAAAGGTTGAGAAGTCGATGAGTGATCCTGCTCCACCGGTGAGGGAGAGAAGGCCAGTTGCGGTAACTACCGTGTCGTCGGCTGAGGTGAGGGTAACGTCACCATTGGATGCACCTGCGGCGTTGAGAATGATGCCGCCATCAGCAGTGTTGATGTTGATTGCGTCACCTGCGACTGTGCCAGAGGCTGTGAGGTCGATCTGGTTGGCAGCGGCCTCGTTGGCGTTGATGTTGACACTGGCGGCATCGGCACTTAGCGTGAGGTCGCCGGCTGTGGTGTTCCAGGTACTAGCGGCGTTGCCGGTGATGTTGAGGGCGGTAGCGTCGGCTGATCTAATAGTGGGGGTACCACTGTTGATATTGGTAAAGGCGATCTTTGCACTACTGGTTGCGGTACCACCGATGAGAAGATCCCAGGTGGAGTTGTTGGGAGAGATGGCTCCTAAGGATTCTTGCCAGGATCCGGCTGCGCCTCCACCACCACAACTTTGCCACTCAAAGTCACCAGTTGTTACCTCATAGGTCAGACACTCTTCGTCACTCGCAGTGTCCACGGCTTTGAGGTGAGACTCCAAAATTTTGTCAGCACCAACTACGGTT
>JABHIC010000256.1 GCA_018671205.1 Gammaproteobacteria bacterium | reverse complement strand
GTTGGGGCCTCTAATATTGTTGGGCGTCCGATGACACTGGAGTTACTCAGTGCCCGCTGCACCACCACAACCTGCCATAGCAAGACGGCGGATCTGGAGATGCATGTGCGTCGTGCAGAGATTTTGGTTGTTGGTGTTGGTATCCCTCACTTTATTCCCGGAGAGTGGGTTAAAGAGGGCGCTGTTGTGGTTGATGTGGGGATCAACCGGTTAGAGGATGGTACCTTAACCGGAGATGTTGATTATGACTCAGCCAGGACACGAGCAAGCTGGATAACCCCTGTGCCCGGTGGAGTGGGGCCGATGACGATTGCCACGCTACTACAGAATACACTGAAGGCGGCGGAGGTATTTCACCGCGCCTAAACAGAGTTCCAACTAAACAGAATTCCCACGGGGTAGTGTTTTCTTGGTGAACCTATTTGGTCAATGATGCAAACAGTGCGGGTAGCTTCTCCGGTAGCCGCTCCACATGGTCAATGACCACAAACTGCTGACCAAAAATATCCCGTACATACTCATCGGCATTGGGGTCGAGAGAGATACAGAAGGGATAGATCCCCTTCTCATCCATCTCCTGTACCGCTTTACGGGTATCCTGGATCAGTAGCTGTTCATCCTCTACATCCACATCTGCCGGTTCTCCATCCGTCAGGATCAACAGCAGTTTTTTATCGGCACTCTGTCCCTCCAGATAGTGGGCAGAGTGACGGATAGCACCCCCCATACGGGTAGAGAATCCGGCCTCTATCTTGGCTAACCGCGCCTTTACCTCCTCTCCCCAATGTTCGCTATACCCCTTGATATGGTGGTAGCGTACATCATGGCGCGAGTTGGAGTGAAAACCGGCAATTGCGAATTTGTCGCCGAGCTGCTCAATGGTCCAGGAGAGTAGGGCAGCCGCCTCCTGACACAGCTCCAGAATGGTCTGGTCAGAGCCGGGCACCTGCTGGTTAAGTGATTCAGAGAGATCGATCAATAGCATCACTGCAATATCACGTCCATCATTGCGATGATCCATGTTGATGCGAGGGTCTGGGGTGGAGCCACTCTTGAAGTCGATCAGTGAGCGGATCGCCACATCCAGATCCAGCTCTGATCCCTCTTCTTGGTAACGGATACGGACAAAATTTTGTGGCTTCAGCAGGTCAAGAATCTGCTTCATTCGTTTGACCAGCCCACTATGCTTCTCTAATAGCTGGTCAATTCTGGCGGCATCTCCCGCCGGGTGTTTTGCCTCATAGAGGGTAACCCAGTCGGGACGGTAGGTATTGGTATTATAGTCCCACTCCTTGTAGTGGCGGGGGGGCAGGCCATCAACCTCATCTTCAGCAGAGACCTTACGGTTCTCTTCAAATGCCTCCTCCTCATCGCCCTCCTCGATAAACTTCCACATATGGCGATTGTCATCGCGGTAGCTCACCTCAGTGTTCTCAAAACGGATGTTGGGGAGCTGATCAGACTGCAGGCGGGTCTTGGCAACAAACAGGGTGGCCAGCTTGGCAACCTCCTGTGTGCTGGCGTCACTCTCCTCTAATAGGGTATGAAAGCGTTGTGCAAACTCATTAATGGTCGCATCCCTATAACCGTGGTTGGGGTCAAGGATGGCGCGTGAGAGCATCGTTGTACGGTGGCGGATGCAGGACTCTCCTGTCTCTATACAGGCCCCCTCAATGGGTACGGGATGGAGGCTGGTCAATATTGAGCGCATCCCCGGATAACGTCGCATCAGCAGATGTTCAACCCGGCTATCCTCCAGCATCTCTATGGTATGGCGCTGGAAGGGGCTGAAATTATCGGCCACAATCGCCTGTCCCCAGCGGCGATGGGCCGACATATGGCCTAGTACCGCACGGTAACGGTTCATCCCGCTGACCTCATTGAGTGGGTCATAACTGTCAGGAATACGCATTCCATCAGCCGTATAGTAGGGGCGTGGCTTACGCAGCAGGTCAACCCCTCTGGAGTAGGGAACCAGATGGGCGTTCTCTTCCCAGAGGGCCCGCATATGGAGGTCGAGTCGCTTCTCATGGTCAATAAAGAGGGTGCCATTACGCTCTTTTTGCAGCATTGCCCGACTATCGGCGGTCTCCAGATTGAAGTACTCGATCTGACGTTCGGGGTGGTTATTGTAGTTTTTAATCCCGTAATCGACCCAGTTTCGCAGCCCATCTACCGAGACCTGATGTAACAGATAAGGAGCCTGTTGGAGAAACTCAGGCAGACCGGGGCTGGGGAAGGTGGTATGGATGCCGTGAATTGATCCGGCCGTCTTTTCAGCCAGATGGTTAATTAATATAAAGTAACGGGCGATCTGCCCCTCGGTAGGGAGGCAGCGGGTCACCTCACTCAGTGAATTGAGAAAGGGTTTGATTGCATTTCCATTGGGGGAGCGAGAGAGCTCCCAGACCATTGTGGAGCTCTTCTCAATGATTGACTCACCTACACGCTCGACCATCTCCGGAATATCTTCCAGAAAATTCAGTACAGGCTCTACACCTCGGCCAATCATGCAGACAGTAGAGGCACCCTCTAAATAGGCATCGATCCCCTCCGCGGAGAGATGGCGCATGGCATCCCGGAGAAAGTCCTCAAAATGGGTATCAATCTCACTAAAGTTGCACTTTAATTGCTCGCGGTACTCTTGTAGTTCTTTCTTCATCTGGTGTAATGCAAAAGCGCTCTCACGCCCTTATGTAAGGCAGCGGTTAGCCGAAAATCGCATCAATCGCGTGGTCCAGAGTCTCCCGGATATCCGCATCATCCGTGATCGGTCGAACCAGTGCCATTCGGCAGGCCGCCTTGGCCTCAATGCCCTGTGAGATTAAATTAGCCGCATAGGCGAGCAGTCGGGTAGAAATTCCCTCATCCAGCCCATGTCCTTTGAGGTTACGGGCAGTCACCGCAATCTGTACCAGCTTACCTGCGGTCTCTGCATCCGTGCCGGTCTCCTTCTGTACAATTTCGGACTCCAGCTCGGCAGAGGCATAGTCAAAGTCGAGCCCCGTGAAACGCTGCTTCGTCGACTGCTTCAGATCTTTCATCAAGCTCTGATAACCGGGATTGTAGGAGATTACCATCTGAAAATCGGGGTGTGCGTCAATCAGCTCTCCCTTTTTGTCGAGTGGCAGGGTGCGACGATGGTCGGTCAATGGGTGGATCACAACGGTGGTATCTTGACGTGCCTCCACAATCTCATCGAGATAGCAGATGGCGCCGATACGGGCCGCCACGGTGAGTGGGCCATCCAGCCAGCGGGTACCGTTGGCATCAAGCAGGTAACGCCCGACCAGGTCTGAGGCAGTCATATCCTCATTACAGGCAACGGTAATCAGTGGCCTCTTCAGCTTCCACGCCATATATTCGATAAAACGGGACTTACCACAGCCGGTAGGCCCTTTGACCATCACGGGCAAGCGGGATGTATAGGCCGCCTCATACAGCTGAATCTCATCGCCTTGCGACTGGTAAAAGGGTTCATCCTGAATCAGATACTGGTCGGTATTAATGGTATCGCTCATAGTCTCATTCCACTTCTGTTTTATGATTCGTTATTAAAACATCTAGCGCTTCTCACGCAAAGGTGCAAAACCGAAAAGTGATCACTCTATTACTGTTAGTAGTAGAGTAAATAGGTTGGTTTTTATTGTAAAAAGAGACCCCATTTCAGGGGTCTCTATTCACATTATGGCATTGCGCCATCGCGTGGGAGCCTCAGTTACTTATGAACACCCAAGCGATCTCTCCACCCTGGGAAGATAGAGTCTGCATCATGTGGGAATGACTCGAAGGCACGAGCAAACTCCTTATGATCTTTTGCAAACTCAATAGGGTCTGCACCCGCCTTCCAGCACTCATAGGATTGACGCAGAGAGGTCGCACCGGCAGCAGGGCTATCGATATGACCATACGAACCACCACCAGAGGTGTTGATGATATTGCCATGTCCAAGATTCTCAAAGAATCCGGGCAGACGCAGTGCATTCATTCCACCTGAAATGATCGGGGTGGTTGGCTTCATACCGTGCCACTCCTGATGGTAGTAAGGGCCATCCACGCTATCACGCTCAATCATATAGGCGATGATCTTGTCATCTTTGCCGCCTTCCATTTTACCGTAACCCATTGTGCCTACGTGGATACCGGAAGCACCCATCAGACGAGACATCTTGGCGAGGATGAATGCAGTGTAACCACGCTTGGAGGAGGGGGAGGTAACCGCGCCGTGACCAGCACGATGATAGTGCAGGTACTGGCTAGGGTACTGACGGCGTGCGGTAGTCACCATGCCGGGACCCCCTACATAACCGTCGACCAGGAATGCAACACGCGGCGCATCCTCACCAAAGGTCTCCAGAACAAAGTCTGCACGAGCACACATCTCATGGTAATCATCTGCGGTGATGTTGGCAGAGAAGAGCTTGGCCTCTCCGGTCTCATCCTGTGCGCGTTTCATCGCATCTGCCACCAGAGGAATCACCTTCTTCATTGGACAGAAGACCTGATTTCCCTGAGGCTCATCATTCTTGATGAAGTCACCACCGAGCCAGAACTGGTAAGCGGCCTCGGCAAATGGCTCAGGACGCAGTCCCAGTTTAGGCTTAATGATCGTACCTGCGATATAACCACCATTATCATGGTCACGACCCAGCATGGTCCAGAGGTCATTGATAGACTTGGCAGGGCCATCAAACATCTGCAACATCTTTGGTGGAACATAGAAATCCTGCATCTG
>JABHIC010000029.1 GCA_018671205.1 Gammaproteobacteria bacterium | reverse complement strand
GTAGATGGTGATATCTCGGCCTTGACTACTGCCTACTGCCCACGCTTCGGTTTTTCTTACGCAGTGAACATCATTCAGCAACACCGAAACCGGACTGGCAGCAACACTCCAGCTGCTGCTATCCCATTCAGCAATGGTGCCGGATGCCCCCACACTCCACCCCGTATTGGTACAACCCAACTGCACATCGGCCTGTAGCTTTCGACTGCTATCCCTCACAGCCCCAGTCACGTTGAGGCGGCACTTACCATCCGCTTGCAGTGTAGCCGTATCCACAGTAAAACTTCCGGCACCAAAGGAGACGGCTCCAGCACCATCCAGATCCACACAGTCAGTCCCCTGGTCCCAGGCTCCAGAGGCTTGTTCAATCGCGCTCTCCGCCAAAAAAAGGGCGGTTATTCCATCATCTTGCTCGGCCACATCCATTACGTCAGAACCGGTCATCTGCAGTAGCGTGAGCAGCATTGCCATGATCACGGTGACCATGAACATCGCCCCCATCAAGGTGCCGATCCCCTGTTGTGCGACACTACGGTTTTGATGCATCAGTTCCACCCCATGCGGTTTCTTAGGTTCACTTCACTCTGCTGCTGGTAGATCACCCCTCCATCAGAGAGGGTGATATCAATCACTACATAGGCCAGATTATTGAGTGTAGTCGCCGCATCCGCATGGTTGATCTGCAGGTAACTGAAGGAGAAGCTGGTCACCTGATCAGCCAACAGCTGCGGTGTTGCCAGTAGAGAGGGGTAGCTGATCTCAATCTTGTCTGATGGATCACTGTAATCGATGGAGACGGTGGTGCTATCGGTGCGGGTGAAGGCGAATGAACTGGCACTCCATGTCGTCACCTCATAGGCGGTCAGGTCCGCAGGGTTACGACGAACACTACGCAGCTCACGCAGCATTCGCTCACTCGCGTAACGTGATTTCCCAAGGGTATCCCAACCATTTCGCACCGCATCATTGGCTTGGTATGCCTGCAGCAGCATCAACCCGGAGATGGTCACCACAATCCCCATCAACATCAGCACCAAGATCACCTCAAACAGGGTAAACCCAGATTCTGAACACTGTGGTGAGCGCATCAGTAATCCACCAACAGAAGCGTAACGGCCGCCTCGGTGGTTCCCCCCACCGCTACAACAACCTCCACCTGTTTACAGTTCATACTGCTGGGGCAGGCTCCACCGGTCAATGGTGTCGAGGTTACGCTACGATTGTAGGTGGTTGAGTCGATCACAACATCATCTGAAGAGACCGCAAAGGTGGCATAACGCTCATCACGCCGTTCAGCCATCACCTGCTCCGCCCGCTGTTGCACCAACTGACTGGCAGCCACCCGTATTTTGCTGATATTGATGCTGTCGATCGCCTCTGAGAATAGATTAGTGACCCCTGCGGCTAGGATGCTGGTTAGCAAAAAAACCGCAAGCAACTCAGCTAGAGTAAAACCTCTAGATATTGGGATTGTCACGAGCATAAAGCCCCGCACAGCTTAACCTTCAGTTACTGTAACTAAACCACTGATTGGAGAGATCGTTACTAACTTAGAGCGAGCCCCACCCAATAGGGTTTGAGTAAAGGGGGAGACTGATAACACTACGCCACTATTGGGTCGGCCCAACATATCAATTGTAAAGTCACTCCATGATGAGAAGGCAACCCCCTCTTCCAAAGTCACACTGAAGAGGTTACCCGTTGCCGGATCAGTAATAATACCTCCAGCATCCGATACACTATATACCTTGGACGAGAAATTCACAGTAAGCGCGGAACCTCGATTCATCGCCAATACTTGAGTATGGCTGAGATTGCGAGACAGCAGTGCTGCTTGGTGATTGAGATTTGCCTGTGCGTTGTCCCAGTTGGGAATTACTGAGATTGATATAATTCCTAACAACATCATCACAACGACCACCTCTATCAGTGTGAAGCCTCGATGATACTTTCTATCCCCCTTAACTATGATGATTCTGCACCAGCAGCATAAATTGTAATATCGGATGGCTTACTAACTGTAGCAGTACAAGCACTAGCAGCTGTGCTTAGACCAAACTCAGCATCTGTACTTCCATCCGTTTGAAAAATACCAGTACATGTAATCACAAACTCACCTGACGTTTCTTCACCACAGCTACAAGTATCAACTTTTGCTGCAATAGCAGTCAGGGTCGGAACTGAAGCACTATCGCCATAAGCCGATGACCATGCAGTCCTAAGCGTCCCCAAGACACCCTCTTGGTTAGCTTTATGACCCACATTATCCATTGTAGTAAAAGACGGAATGACCGCTATTGCCAAAATACCCAACAAAATAAAGACAATCACAATCTCCATTAAGGTAAATCCTTTCGAAGATTCTTTATTAAATAACTGTTTCACTGTTCTCTCCATAAGCTTGTTATATTCTGTAATATAGCAGATAAATCAAAAAATTCCATAGTGTTTTTAAGCACTCATCCTCTAGAGTAACTTAACCAAACCATATAAAACGACCTTATCACTGTAAACTATCGACCCAACCCCGTCAGCCCTTTAACAAAATAAAATTTTTCTTAGCCACAACCACATAAAAACCATAAACTCAAACCCCTGCAGCAGATTTAATCATCTCTAGATAAGGCAACATCACACCCAGAGCCAACATCAACACCAGACTACCAATGAGCGCCAACATCAGCGGCTCGATTAAGCTGCTGATATTATCCATAGTATGGTTGACCTCACGATCATAGACTGTTGAGACATGCTCCAGCAACTCATCAATTTTACCAGTCTGCTCTCCCACCCGAAAGATCTGAACCACCATTGGTGTAAAGACCCCAATCTCACGTGCAGCCTGCGAGAAGGGTATACCCTCATCAATCCGCCCTTTGAACTCTCGAATCTTATTCTCATAGTAGAGATTACCCAACGTACCAGCCACCAAGTCAATACCTTGTGAGAGAGGCACTCCAGCCTTTGTGACCAGCGCCAGCGAACGGGTAAACTGACTAAGGATCCCAGTACGACTCATCTCACCAAACACAGGAACACTTAAAAAAATACGATCCCAGAACTCCCGCCCCTCTGGCGTTTTGCGGTGCGCAACATAAGCCGCAATCAACAGGGCCACTCCAATTACCACCCAGATGCTATGGTTAATAAAGAATTCCGAAGTGGCCATGAGAATTTTTGTCGCCATCGGTAGCTCACCTCCCGTATTGGCCAGCATTTTTGTAAAGGCAGGGACCACCCAAACACTAATCACCATCATCGCAGCAAGCGCTGCAATCACCATAAAGATGGGGTAGCGCAGCGCTGACATCATCTTATCCTTGAAGCCGGCCTCTTTCTCTACATGCTCTGCCAAATGGAGGAAAATCTCATCCATCTTTCCGGTCTCT
>JABHIC010000028.1 GCA_018671205.1 Gammaproteobacteria bacterium | reverse complement strand
GGGGTTGCGAAAAAATGGCAGGGAACAGCCATTCGTATAGAGGACGATGTGGTGGTGACCGAAAAAGGGTGTGAGGTGCTGACTCAACAGATACCAAAAACGGTGGATGAGATTGAGCAGCTACAGGCAAGAGGCTGAGTAACCATTGTTACGCTCAATAATTACAAAAGTGATTGAATCAGGCGCTTTGCTGGCAGTAAAATTGACGGCCCTGTAATCACTCGCGGAAGTGATATCAATACGTTCAAGATGGTGAATAACGGTACTCTAAAATAGGGCTCCAAGTCTATTTGAGAGTAGAGGGATTCATCTCACGGGTAACTCGGATCAAAGAAATGTCAGCGCTAAAAAAGAGTGCACTTATTGAGGCTCACAAACGTGCGGGTGCCAGACTGGTGGATTTCTCCGGCTGGGAGATGCCCCTCCACTATGGGTCTCAGATAGAAGAGCATCACCAGATTCGGAGAGAGGCAGGGATGTTTGACGTCTCCCATATGGTGGTGAGTACCCTCTCCGGGGTGGGGGCAAAAGCCTATCTGCAACACTTACTGGCGAATGATGTCGGGCGTCTGATCGAGCCGGGCAAGGCGCTCTACTCCTGTATGTTAAATCCACAGGGGGGGGTGATCGATGACCTGATTGTCTACTGGATGGGAGAAGATCATTACCGGATCATCACTAATGCCGCTACTCGTGAGGATGATATCCGCTGGATGCAGCAGCAGTTGGAGGGGTTTGAGGCTACTCTGATGGAGCAGCCGCAGTTGGCGATGGTTGCGGTGCAGGGGCCGAAGGCGCGTAGCGCAATACTGGAGTGGCTAAGCGATGATTCCGCTAGAGAGGTTGCCACACTGGGCCGTTTTTTTGCAACTGAAGTGGACGAGGGTTTTATTGCTCGAACCGGATATACTGGTGAGGATGGGTTTGAGGTGGTGTTGGCGGCAGAGAGTGCGGAGCCCTTCTGGCAGGCGATGGTGGATGCCGGTATTCCTCCCTGTGGTCTGGGGGCGCGTGATACGCTACGGCTGGAGGCGGGGATGATGCTTTATGGCGCAGATATGGATACCACCACCACCCCGCTGGAGTCGGCACTGGGCTGGAGTGTGGCTCTGGAGCCGGCAGAGCGGAAATTTATGGGCCGTTCCCGTTTGGAGCAGCAGAAAGCAGAAGGGGTCTCACGGAAACTGGTGGGGCTATTGTTGGAGGGGAAAGGGGTAATGCGCAGCCACCAGAAACTCTTTGTGGGAGCGCGTGAGGTGGGAGAAATTACCAGTGGTGGCTTCTCCCCAACCCTGAATAGAACCATTGCACTGGCCCGCATTGCACAAGAGGTTGATGCGGGGTGTGAGGTGGAGATGCGCGGCAGAAGGGTTCCGGTAACGATCCGTCGCCCTCTGTTTGTGCGCGATGGGCGGTTGGTGGAGTAGAAGCAGTCATCACCCTCCTTCCCCCTGATTGGGGAAAGGCGGACGGGCTGGAAGTGGGTTGTAAACAGATAAACTAAGGATAGCGTTATGAGTGAAATTCCAATGGAGCTGAAATATAGCAAAAGTCATGAGTGGGTCAGAGAGGAGAGTGGTGTGATCACCATTGGTATTACCGACCCTGCTCAGGAGCTGCTTGGTGATATCGTCTTTGTTGAGCTTCCCGAACTGGGCAGCGAGGTGGTTCTGGAGGGGGAGTGTGGGGTGATTGAGTCAGTCAAGGCCGCCTCAGACCTCTATGCCCCGATTGCTGGAGAGATTATCGAGGTGAATGAGGCCCTGATAGATAGTCCAGAGCAGATCAACGAGGCACCCTATGAGGCGTGGATCTTCAAGATCAGCCCGGCCAGTGGGCAGGGGCTTGAGGCTCTACTCGATGCAGCGGCCTATACAGAGATGGTTGAGGCCGAGTAACCATTTATGCCATTTATCCCCCACACCGAGGCAGAGACCCGGTCGATGCTGGAGACGATTGGAGTCGAACAGCTTGATGAGCTGTTTGATGAGATTCCGCAGTCGCTGCACGCAGCTCCCTCTGCAGATGTCAGAGAGGGGCTGAGCGAGATGGAGATCGGTCAGTTGATGCGAGAGCGGGCCTCTGCCGATGATGGCGTACTCTGTTTTGCCGGAGGGGGAGCCTATCAGCACCATATCCCTGCGGCGGTTTGGGAGCTGACCACCCGGGGGGAGTTCTATAGTGCCTATACGCCCTATCAGGCGGAGGCGAGCCAGGGGACGTTGCAGCTGCTCTATGAGTATCAGTCGATGATGTCGAGCCTGATGGGGATGGACCTCTCCAACGCCTCACTCTACGATGG
>JABHIC010000255.1 GCA_018671205.1 Gammaproteobacteria bacterium | reverse complement strand
CTGGGCGGGAGAATTGGGTAACGATATGCCCTAGAACAGGGTAACATCCCCCTCGCCCTCTGCACTGACACTACTCTCCTCCGGTTTCTCACGGAACATCTCCACATCCTTCGCCAGCCTCACCTGATCATCGCCCCAGAATAGCTCAGCATTCAACAGAGGGCTATCCTTATGGTGGAAGTGCCCCATAATCATAAACTCCTTGAACAGGGTATCCCGCTCCACAGGGCGAGGGTAGGGGACCATGTCTCGATCCCAGATGGATGAGACCAGGGGTTGAGTCCTCTTGGATCTTCTGTGGGTAACCAGTGCCACCTCGCCATTGACTAACTGTACCGTAATTCCTGGTGGGTAGACGCCAATCTCCGCAATAAAGTGGTGAACAATCGCCTGATCATATTCCCTCTTCTCTTCACTCAAGAGATAACGCATCACATCCTGTGGGCTACCCGGCTCTCTCCCCTGCCGTGGTGAGATGGTTGCACCATAACGGTCTGCAATCGCCAGTATCCGTGCCTCTTCAGCAATTTCCACCCCTTTTTGGCGGTTGGGGTAGCCACTGCCATCCATCCGTTCGTGATGATAACCGACGGCACGCAGCCAATCTCTATCCTTGACCCCCATGGTAATTAACATCTGCACGGATTGTGCTGGATGTTTGCGAATCATCTCCTTCTGCCACTCCTCCAGCGCCCCACACTGGAGGTAGAAATCATCCTGTGCCGCAAACATACCCAGATTTTCGGTCAGTGCTGCACAGGCGACTTTGACCACCTGCTGTTTTCTCCAGCCCATATTTTTGGCGATCAGGATAGAGAATACGGCATTCTGCAAGGTACGAATAATGGAGTGTTTGAAATCCATACGGAGGTGAACCATACCAATCATGGTATCTGGATCACTCTCCAGTTTATGAATCAGCTCTGTGGCGATACGTGTCACATCGTTGACGACGTTATATCCATTGGTAAGAAAGTTGGAGTAGGCAATATCGAGGCGAAACATCAGCTCCTCAATATACTCAGTGATACCGACATCACGCTTTACCTCAACCTCAACCGCCTGGTGGGCCTCCCCCTCCGGCGTGGTGTAGGTTCTCCACTCACAAAACTGGTCGATACGGGACTGGTTGTAGATCACAACCCCCTTACGCATCAACAGAGAGCCATCTTCCTTATAAATATCAAAAGGAAGTGGTGCCTCTAGTTCAATCATACCTCGCGTTATACGCATCGGTCACCCTTTTTCAACGCCTTACTCTCACTCTGTTTAGACCAGCTGCAGACTGAGAATACCCTCCATTTTCTCGGCAGTCTCCGATTTTCCGGTTCGGCTGTCACCCACCAGGGCAACGGTAATACTGACTTCACTGCAGCGTTGCCCCTCCTGCTCACGTTTCTCCAGCGCAATCTCTTTGATCCGGTCAATCAGATCTTCTGCCAGCCGTGTCGGTGCCAACTGCTCCACCTCATCCCGGTCATGATAACCACACCGTTGCAGGTCATCATCCCCATTGTCACTGTAGACCCCGGCCATCAATTGACTAAAAGCAACACCAAGGTGAAGCTCTTTGGAGGCCACCAGTGTTTTTGCCATAGCGATGAATTCAGTCTCATTGCGCAGGTACTGTTTATAGAGTTCCGGGTGGAGAATATTCTCATCATCCCGCAGCAGTGGAAACGGATTCGCCCAGTAGCTGCTCTCTTTTGCTCCCCGGTGGGTGTGGGTACTTCCCGCGGCCACCCGTTCTCCCAGGCGAAAGTGCTCAATGGCCTCATCCACCTGCATATCCGCATTGATCGCAGAGACTCCCTGCTCAACCAGGTCAAAGTTGTTCATATAGAGCAGCACATCCAGTGGATCTCCGTTCATCACCTCAACATCCTCGGTGACCGGAACAATCTGCCGGGCATTCGAGCCGGTATCCTTGTTATAACCGACCTCACGTCCAACCATCAACAACTTGGCCTGCTCACTAAAACCATCAAGACAGGCAAACGCCCCCGTCTCTGTCCCATAAAATATGGGACGTTTAATGCCATCCTCCCCTTTCTGGAAAGAGATACGTCCCATATCATCGGCCTTGATCAGCATCTCGGAGATATAGGGCCCCTCAACCTCATCAAAATGGACGATATAACGGGTACAACCACAGTGAAGTGGCAACTCCCCTTTCCGAATGGCCAACACATTGTGGAGGGTCAGAATAGGCTTTTTGCAGTAACCAAAATATTTGAGTTCATCCCGGTCCGGAACCAGCCCAACCAGCAGCCTGTTTTTCTTATCCCAGTAGTAACCCAGGTCATCCCCCTTCGCATTGGGGTCACCAAAAACAAAAACTCCATCCGGACGCCGGTTCTGTTGAATATCCTCAATATCGGCAAATGGAAAAAGGTTGAGCAGACCAGGCTCCATCTCTACACTGCCACGAGATTTATGGAGGTAGGCAACAATTAACCAGGCACCAACCTGCAGTGGAACGGAGACCCACTCCTCCGGATCAAAAGCGATCAGGTCGAGCGGATTGTGGTCCAGCTCATAGAAGGGCTCCGCCCGCTTATTGGAGGGGGTTGAGTAGTCCACACCGGTACGAATATCCGCTGCAACGGTCAATGGAACATGAGACAACGGCACATAATCGGCAGGTAGATTGAAGTAGTGGCCAGAGATCTCGCCAGCGGTCACATTGGGGGAGGCATCCAGGCCGTGGCTTCTGCGCACCCCATGCTCCATACCCACTTTTCGCAACAGTTTACGACGTGTCTCCAGAATCAGGTCAGAGAGCGAGGAGGCCTTTTCAGTCACCTTATCCTTGACCGACTCGGGCGTCTCTAGCCCGGTAGAGACCACATCATTTTGTAGTCGCACCAGACGCGAATAGCTGCTGGAACGGAAGTGGTGGAATGCACCATCAATAAAACGAACCAGGTTACGGGCCTGCTCCATCTCACCTCCCGGCGCAACCTCCTCACTCTGCAGCAGCCTCAGAAAATCCCTTGCACAGACCCCTTTTATAAAGTCCACTTTATGGATCGCCTCATTTTTATGCCGCAGATCACGGTGATCAAGACTATCAATAAATTCCGCCTTATAGATTTTTAAAAAACGGGAAAAGGGTAGACTTTTCACTAACTGTTCCGGGGTGTTGCACCCTTCACGAATCTCTAGAATTTGCTCCATGTAATCCTTCCTGTACCAATTTCGGGAGATGCATTCTACCATAATCAACCCCTCATGAGTCCATCATGAGATTCTCCGAGAAGAGTGAGCCGCATAAAACAGGGCGGGGTAAAAACAGCCCCCGTACTTCGGCAATCCTGGCTACCGGAGTAGCCATCCAACAGGCCGCATCGTGCTCTGTTCAGCAAAAACAGGCCATTTTGTGATAGGATCTGCTGTTTTCGTCTCTACATCAAGTCTCTATGAGTGACCATAAAACTAAAATTCAAGTAACGATCAATGGTAAGCAGATTCGTGTCCCCTCCACGCTCTCGGTAATCCAGGCGTTGTGGCATGCGGGTTACCCCAGAGTACAGGGGGTTGGCTGTCTGGAGGGGGTATGTGGCTCCTGTCGTGTTCTGGTGCGCCGCGCTGAGGGCAATGAGGTCAGCATGGAGATGGGCTGTCAGACTCTGGTTGAGGAGGGTATGGAGGTGATGTTCCTGATCTTCCCCTCCCCGTCACAGCACACCTATAATCTGGAACAGATCCCTAACTCCTGGGAGGTTCAGACAGAATTCCAGAAAATCTTCCCCGAAGCCCAACAGTGCCGGAGCTGTCATGGCTGCACCACGGCCTGTCCCAAGGATATCGAGGTTGAAAAGGGGGTTGAGCTGGCGGTCAAAGGCCGCTTCAAAGAGGCCGGAGAGCTTTTCATCGAGTGCATCATGTGCGACCTCTGCATGACCGGTTGTCCAGAGCAGATTGCACCCAACCGGGTGGGGCTCTTTGCACGCAGGGTGACCGCCTATTTTCATACCCGCCCCTCAAACCTGATCAATCGACTGGAGAAGATCCGCTCTGGAGAGATCCATATCAATAAGGAGAGTCTGTCGTGAACTCCACCAGTGCGACAGGTATCGCCTACCAAGAGGCGATTGAGCAGTATCGCCCCCAGCCGGAGCGGCCACTCCCCGAGCCCCAACTGGAGAACCGAAAACTTCTCAAAAAATTCCACCCTGACCATATCGACAGCTCACGCACCCGCCTGAATATCGGTATCAACCGGGGGGACAACTGCCACAAACAGCTTGCCCAGCTACTCCAGTCCGACTCCAGAATCAGCGAGGCGGATCTTGCCGGGGCAGCCACTATCAATACCGATGTATTGGTGATTGGTGGAGGGGGTGCTGGCTGTGCAGCCGCCCTGATTGCCGAGCAGCAGGGTGCCAATGTGCTCCTCGCCACTAAATTGCGGCTGGGCGACAGCAATACCGTGATGGCCGAGGGGGGCATTCAGGCATCCATTAATAAGGAGGACTCCCCCCAGAACCACTTTGATGACACCATCAGGGCCGGTCACCATCACGGTGATCCCGATCTTGTCTCACAACTTGCACTGGATGGTCCCGATGTCATTCGCTGGCTCATCCAGCAGGGGATGCAGTT
>JABHIC010000254.1 GCA_018671205.1 Gammaproteobacteria bacterium | reverse complement strand
GCGGGTGCGGTCACGGAGGAGATCACTGGAGTAGACAAGGGCTCTAATTGGGATGGGACGGACTCCGCAGGTGAGGGGGAGGCGGATAGGGTGACACATATAAACCCGTCTTTCGGGGGCTCATATCCAGAGGTGAGTCCCGTGCGGCGGGTGGCGTGGACTAGCGGATATTCATCAGCCAGGGTCGAGCGGAGATGAACAGCCGGGCCTCCTGACGGCCGAGAGGAGAGCAGCTCTACCGCAGCCGGGAGGGCTGGGATCCAGACTTCGACGTCGGCTCTGATCTCGTTGGGCTGCGAGAGGAGTGGGAGAAGATCTGAGCCAAATGAATTCCGGAAATATTGATCCAACAGCATGCGGTGGGAGTACTCGATGTAGACGAGGGCTACTGGGCCCGCAAAGCCGCAGGAGCGGATGGAGTCCAGGACCATGTCTTTCTGATAAGCAAGGTGAAAGCATGTCGGGGCCATGGGAATCTCTCCCGGGTCGACACACAGAGCTAGTAGGAGGACAGAGGGCCCAAGTATTTCGCGGAGATGCCGGATTCGGAGGGTGTCACGGTACGAGGGGTCTCGCATCGCCTCATCAGGATGGCCGTCGAGTAGGAACATCCGGGAGTCCGAGAGTTCGAGGAAGCCAACCGCGAGGACGATGGGGCGCATGTCGAGCACCTCAGTTGACAAGGGGAGTGCAGGGGTACGGCTACGGAGGGACCGGCGCGGGTAGCGGGCAGCTGAGAGTGTTGCAGTGGGGACAGGGAACCAGGAGCGAACCTGTTCAGACTGGGGGCAGAGCGGGGGGACATCGGGAAGGGGCATCGGTAGTGGGAAGGGACGGGTGCCACGGCGTGTCATCAAAGCAGAAGCAGTCTGGGTGAGGAGGGAGCACCAGGCCTGAGGGAGGGAGTCAAGGAACCCAGGGGCCACTGGGTCTATAGTCCAGAAGTGGTGGCTACCATGGCACAGTTGATGGAGACGAGCAGCAGGGGGCAGAGGGGACATAAGGTCGCAGAGTAGAGCCGGGGACAGGGAGTTGGACTTGTTGACCCTTAGTCGGAAGGAGCGGGAGGTAGAGTCAGAGGCCGACCAAACAAGGACATGGGGGGTGATGGAGTAGGCAATTACCTCTACCAGTTCCAGTGGAAACCAGGAGGTATTCTCAACCATGGGTCCACCATTCGTCTCCGCAAGCCATAGGGCCAGTGTCTCAGTTAATTCGTCCAACGTGAAGTTGGACTCCGGTGACATCAGGGTCGGGTTCTGGTTGAGGACAGAGAGCCAGTGGGCGAGTAGGGGGGCGAAGGAGGAACCAAAGGTTGGGTCGGACCGGCGAATGCCATATCCTGGGTCTAGCGAGGAGGGGTCGCAGGCATGTTGCAATTGGGCTAGGACACATGGGCCACAAGCCCCATCAGTCTGGGTGTTGTAGTACCCACTAAGACCTAGGGGGGCAAGTATGAACAGGACCTCTGGATCCCAGGTGGCCAACCAGTTGCTGATAAAGGATGCCAGGGAGGGACGTGGGTGCGGGGCCTGATCCCAGGCAGCTAGCAGAGGTGCTTCAATCATGTCGAGGTCAAGGCCGAGGGTCAGGGCCTTGCCGCAGGGGACCGAAGGGTGTCTGCACGCCTCCTGTTGGGACGGGGACCGTTGGGCAAGAGATGGGAAATAATCGACCAGCGGGCCGTCACCAGCCGGGTCGCCACTGAAGGGCGGGCCATGGAGAGCAGAGGATGGGCAGGCCACGAGGCTGGGAGGCAAGCTGATCTTCGTGGGGGCTTTAACAGTGGTATGACATTCTTTCTCATGGGGCAGAGGTGAGGGAGGGGCAGGGAATGCACCGCCGTGTCTAATGGGCAGGGAAAGGGAGGGAAGGGCCAGCGGGAGGGAAGGAGGAGGGGGCGCGGCCCGACCTAGAGGTTGACTTAGTAGGTCAGCCGGTAGGTCAAGCCAGGAGGGAATGCCAATTGACGGAGACGGGAAACGTTGGACAACAAGCTCAAGAGCACCTAGGAGGTCAGCGGGGGAGTACGCAGCGGTGTTAATATGGTGATCAGAGACGTCTGCCCATGCCAGCAGGAGTGTTCGGGAGATATTTTGGGCAAAGACATCCCATGGGAGATAGGAACCCTGGGAAGTCGTAATCTCGAAATAGGACTCGGCTCCCATCATATGAGAGGGGGCCAGCAGTAGGACCAAGGACTCATCAAGGAGGGGCGCAAGCGTGGACAGCGAGAGCATCATGGAGCTGGGGTAGGTCTGGGGAAGTTCAGACTGAAGGCACGGCTGGAGGCTGCGCCAGGCGGTGTGAATCGCGTGAATGGAGTCAGCCTCGTAGTCTTCAGCAGATGCTCGCTCCCTAAGGAGCATATTCCGGAGATGAGCGGGAGTAGATGCATGTTGGAAAGGAGACGGGGACAGGAAGGGTGGGGAGGCGCGGCGAGCCAGTTCAGAGCGCAGGAGTAGGTATGCACCACACGTGTGGACCGGGCACGGATCACCCGCAGGAAGTGCCTGGCGGCGGAATAGAATTCGGATGGAGTTCGTGGCCTCCGAGTACAGGAGCACAAACGGTGAGCCGTGGTCCACGGCGATGGTCTGAAACTCCGGTCCGTGGTGAATACACCCTGGGTGGACCATGGGTAGGTGGAGATGGGCTGGGTGACGATACGGAGTGCGGGGGGGCTCAGGACCAGAGGGAGGAGAATCAGGAGGGTAGTCAAGTAGAGGGAGCGAGTCAGGGTCAGAGTCCATCACCATCACTTCCAGCTCGAGTGTGTCAGGGGGAGGGGGACGGGCGTCAGGCACAAGGTCACGCGGGCGTTTGATGCCTCCCTGAGGGGGAAGGTCATCACCGCGCGTACGGCTCCTGGCAAGGGGGGAACGGTAGATCTCGGGGTCAGGCAGCGAGGACGGGAAGACGGGCGGGGGGAGGGAGGCAGCAAGGGAGACAATCGGGGCGGGGGCAGTGATCTGGTAGCTCTTCCCGACAGCATAGTAGGCCGGGGACTTGAGCTCTAGTGTTCGGTATGCAACTGCCGCATGGTGGGCCGGGTGGACAGCCAACTCAGAAGGTGCCGGGGTCGAGAACCATAGGGTATAGATGTCAGGAGGGGCAGTGGACACCCCACCTGGACCAGCAAGGTCCTGGACAATTGTAAGATCAGTGAGACGGCTGGCAGTAGCTGGAGGCAAGTAGTGTAGGAGAAGAGCCATGAGGGATTTCATAGTGATATCACGGGGCAACCATATAAGGGAGAGAGATAGATCGGGTGTTTGGTAGTGCATCGGGGGCGGGAAGGGACGGGACATCCATGATTCGGGAAAGACTGGGAGGCCCAGGTCAGTGGCAGAGGAGAAAACCAGACGGACTGATAGGCTGTTCAGTAGGAGGATCGAACCCTGCGGTTTCTGGCTGATCACGCCTTTCCATCCAGCCGCCTCCTCAGCCGAGCCCATGTACCAAATTTGGAGAGATGGGCGGGTGCCGGAGCGCTGGTTTCGGGCGGAGGCCTTTTTGATGTTGGAGATACGTATGTGAACACCTGTCATCGGAGAGTACGTCGAGGCCGCCTGGAGGTGAAGATAATGGCGCAGTCGCACAGCCGCGAGGCCAAGCGCCTTATTCCAGGCCGAGTCCAGAGGCAGAAGGACCTGCGCCAGATGGTAGGCCGTTGCCGTTGGGAAGCCTGGCTGTAGGATCACCTTCTGGAAGGAGTCCCTCGATGTATCCAGGAGGCCTGAGGCAGCCAGCGTCGACCCCGACAGGGCCTGGGAACGTCGCAAGGGGCGTCGGGTGAAGCTCGGGGGATCAGCCTCTTGAATCGACAGGCCTTGGAGTTGAGGAATATCCGGGGGAGTCACCGTTGGCAATGGGTCATCTCTCCAGTCGGAGAGGGCGTCAACCGGCGGGGGACTCGTGGGGGAAGTTTCAGTGTCAGCTCGAGGAGGGGCAGTAGGCAGCGATATTTGAGCCGGAGAAAGTCTGGGGAGGCGGAGCTCTGCGTATAGCGGGAGGGTCATCGGGAGAGCATCTTGGATCGCCCGGTAATTGTAACAATCCCTCGTGGGGATGTGGAACGCCCAGGCCGCAGGTGTGGAGGATTGTACCGCCACAGTAGAAGGGTAGCCGTGGGACGAGAGGGTAGTCCAGTAGGGGTCGTGGGCCAGTTTGTCCAGAAGGGGTTCAGAGACTTCGTTGGGACCGCCACCCATGGTAATCACCTCCTGTATTGCCAAGCGGAAAAGAGATAGAAACTCGTCCTTTAGTGGTCGCCAGGAGCCTATCGGGAACGTGAGAGAGAAGGCCGCCTCAGTCAGGAGGGTCCTTTGGACTTGAGCTGCGCGTTCAGTCGCCGTCAGGAGCTGGGGGATCAAGGACTCCTCGTTCTGAGTCTTAGGGCGATGGGGATTGGCCGGTTTGGGTCGCTGAGGGGGCGGCGGAGCTTTGCCCTTGGCCTGGGCAGACGTGGCATTTGCTGCCTTCGTGGCTTCAGAGCGTTTCTTCCGCTGCCGTCTTGCGGACATCGTCACAGGGACAGTGGGAACAGGAAGTAAGTAGGAAAAATTTGTATTGGAGGTATCGGGAATAAGTGCTCGGATACAAAGAGAATTCGCGGTGTGATATTGACAATTGCGTTCAGAATTGCTGGAACAATCAAAGCAGCTCCACCAGCAGCATCGACATCGTTGCGCAAAAGAATAACGGTGGCACGCACCAGGGTCAGGGGAGTCCTGGAAAAGGAGGGGAGGGGGCCCGGGTGTGTGCGCCGTGAGGTAATAAGGGGGCGCAGCATGAAAGAGAGGGGACGGGTCACCCGAAAGATATCGCCGCGCAGACGTGGATCTGGGCAGCGGTGGTGGTGAGGAGAGGCAAGGCCAGCAGCAGTGGTTGGGTGCAGGGCGCACACAAAAACCACCAGCGGCACGAAGGTCATAAGAGAGATCGAAGGCAATGAATTGAGACAAGGCCTGAATTAAGTGAAAAAAGCCGCTGTATCTCTTGATGAAGGGAATAAGCGCTTTGGAGTCATTAGAATTTAGGACGCACCATCGCCGTGGCTGGCTGCCAGAAAAAGCGGGAGGTCCAGAGGTGGTCTGTACGTGCCAGGAGCTCGAAAGAGTCAACCGACAAGTCAGGACCATGAGGGGTTGATACCAACCTGGTGGAGCAAGGCCAGGGATTCTTTTGGTAAGTCCAGGGATGAAGATTATGGGGTCCAGATGGGGACCAGGCCAAGCTACAGATGCCACATAGGTCAGGTTGGCTCTGTGTGCTCCGACACAAAGTGGCCAGAACAACAAAGCTTGACAGAGGGCGTACAAAAGCATTTGGGGACGGATTGAGGTAACAACGATAGAACACTAATTCAAAATAGAATAGGAACAAGCTCTGAAATTGAGAAGAAAAAACTAGAATGTTTCTAAAAGGTCAAATTTGGAAAAAAGAATATAATAATAATAAGTAAGAATATAATAAGCAAACTACCTAATATGAGTTATAAATTTGTGTATATAGGAATGCTAAAAAAACACTATAGTAATTGTTTTAGTTTTTTTTGTGTTAATTTTTAATAAGAAATACTT